>JAFUVV010000027.1 GCA_017477435.1 Prevotella sp. | reverse complement strand
TTTCCTTGATTCATGATTTCTGCCTCTTGCAATATGATTTGCAAAAGTACAAAATCAAATCTCGAAAAAACAATATTCGCGTAACTCATTGAAAATAATTAATTTAAATCATGTCTAAGAGATTTTCTTTGGACAGTAGTGGAATACCGATATACTTTGCAAAGAGGCTATCTGTTTTTAAATCTTCATTTGTATATGATATCACGCCTTCACTTTTATACACATTCAATGTGTGTAGTTTTCCTTTTACATAACATCCTTCTATATTTGGAGAGTAGAATAGTTTCTTATATTCTACAACTTCATATTCATTGTATTTCAACCCCAAAGGAGCCTTTTTGCAATATAGTACATTGAAAGTATATACTTCTTCTCCCACATAAGTAGAACAGGACAATAGAGAACATGCTATTACAAAAAAAACAATTGTATATAAATTGATTTTCATTTTATAACTACATTTTTAGTTTGTGATCTTTCGCTTTTATTTCTTTTCTCAATTATTACGTCTATTCTCCCCTTGTTTGTTTTGCTCTTCTGGGATTGATTTATTATACTATTCAAAACTGAGTTAGAATAATCATTTGATGAATTCTTATCGGAATCTGTAATACCGAAACATCCCTCTGATGCAGCAACAATAAAAAAAGGTATGTAACGTTTGGTTTTCATATTACGATAAATTAAAAATAAATGACAAAAATGATTTATAATCATCATCTTTTCAAACTCTTTTATGTTTTTGATTTAAATAACGAAAATAAAAAGGAACAAAACGTTATCAAACTATAAATAATGACTATTTTAGAATAGAGAACAACATAATTAATATCCTCTTGACTCACCGCATCATATTTCTGGCAAACGAGACCATTTAAATATATGCTAACACTAAAATATAAAACAAATAAAGAAATTAATCCCATACCCAATTTATAAAATACGTTCCTCATTTTTATTTTTTATTGAATTCTCTATTCATTTTACTTGTAACATTTTTAACAGCACTGCCATTCAATTTCGATTTTTCTGAGAGATGGTTATCAATACCTGTGGGAGTTATTGGCTGGTACATAATATGGGGGCCATTAGGTATGGGGACATTTCCACCATCTTCCAAAAAATCCTCTTGCGTCCCTCCAGCCTTAACTCCTGTAATGGATTTTGTTGTACAATTATTATTAAGCAAATGGTATTTATCAATAACTCTTGCATCTTGTGAAGTCCCATATTTATTGGCATTTTGATTATATTTTTCAGATTCTGCCTTCGTCAACACTCGTCCCTTATTATACAGTAACTCCATAAATTCTTTAGATTTAAAATCATTTGCATCCGAAAATTCATACACGCTAGCCTTCAAATCAGATAACTCATGTTTTATATAACGAATTGCTTCTTTTCCTGTTAATCTTATAAGTACGCCTAATCCAGTTGGATCAAGGCTATTTGCACAGGATTTTCCTTTATCTCCACCAATGTATCTTCCATATGTGTATACAATCGTTTTTTCCCCTTCACCAATTGTAAGAAAAACATGACCGATTCCCTGTCTTTCGATATAAATTCTAGGGACTTTTCCATCATTTTCAATAAAATAAATTGGATTGTCATGGCAATAAATGTAGCTGCTTACATTCGGATACTTACCCTCCATAGGGTCGGTACTCAACCACATTGCATACTTAGGATGTAAATATCTTGCGCCGTAGTAGTACAACCCCGTTTCTTCGTCAAGTTCCTTGCCGTTGAACTTGTAAGGTGAGGCATAGGATGACTGAGGATTACGCTCTTCAATAAACACCTCACCATATGGAATATATTCTACATGCTGTACAATCTGTCCCGTGGAATCGGTAATGCAAACTGAACTGCCGAGATGATCCTTGTGATAGTAATATTGAAGATCCTCATACGGTCCCTGCCCCAAGCCACGCAGAGACAGACTGTCAGTGCCAGACGAGCGCATTGACGGATAGCCGTATTCATGGGTGTCATTGTCTATACCGATAAACGGAACGCCAAGCTTCTCATAGTTTAATATCTGGACTTGTTCTAAGGAGTCTTTTTTTGACTGGTAGTATGTCAGATCACCATACAAACCATAGCTCGCAAAGTTAGTAAAAGGATCGTTCAAGTAAGCGCTTGTGTCGCCTATTTTCGATACTATCCTCTCGCCACCGATGTATATGTGCTTCGTATAGGTATCATCACGGTCCGGATTGGTGTAGGTCATGAACGGATTGACATATATCACACATTCCCGACGATCCGTCACGTGATTCACGGAGTCGATATCTTGACTGTTGGCATTTGAGTTCACATAATGTCCGCTTAATCCTCCGTGCTGCTTAACTGTGCGATTACCATCGCTGTCATAAAGGTAACAGGACACATAGCCGTTCTCGCTGATAGCAGAGAGACGGTTCTCCTCGTCCCAAAGATATTTTATTTCTGAGGTCTTGTTCTCAAAAATGCCATTCTTATGCTTCCGGGCTGTGTTCTCGTAGAGCATATTTCCGTTCTTGTCGTACTCGAAGGCGTGGTTCTTGTACAGATAGGTTCTTCCCGTCGCGGTGATATCACGATAGATGCTGTCCTCTGCGATGCTATCCAACTGGAAGCGGCAGTTATCTTTCAAATACCCATTTATTATTTTCACGTTCTCTGATCTTTCTAATTTCATCTTCAGAAATAAGTTGATAAGTCTCATTCGTAAACTTATCTAACCCCGGGATAGCCCCATACTCGCCTAAGGAATTCAACTTGTATGCATATACATCCTTAGCTTGATTATACTTCCCTAGCAAGGCAACATACTCCAGCGAGTCTTTCGTCCATACTTTCTCCATCTGCGAAACTCTATAATTATGGAACGTCTCCAGAAAATCACGTTCCCCTTTCTCTGTATAATATCTGCACATCATGCAAATGGAATCTATAGAAAGACTTGCTTCATTGAATGAAAGCGAACGAAGGGTAAACATTTTACTATTTGTCTTAACAAAGACGACGGATGTCTCTTCGTCTTCTATAATGGCGGTACTGACTTCAACAATGGTGTCGGGCATTATATATCGTTGGTGTATTCTTGCTGGCATTCCCCCTGCTGCACTTTCCCCATTTTTAATACATTTGTAGGAGGCTTTCCAAAGTTCCTCACATATTATGTTCTCCCAATATTTCCCCTTTCTCATATAGCATATAGTACTGTCAATATTATTTGACAGCTTTACATGTATAATGTTTTCATCTATCATCTTAACATAAACAAACGGAGACTTTATGGTTCTTCCAACTCCATTCATCGTAAATTCGTCAAAAGTCTGGAATTTCTTGTAGTTTGAAATCCCTTCAATATTCTTTTGAGAACAATACGGACACCTTATTATTGACTCCCGTACAGCCTTGTGATTATGTGAACTATCAATTGTTGTGGGAACGATACTGTCAAACATGTTTGTTTGACACATGTTAAAAGAATCTCTTTTAGTTGATGTACATTGGGCAAGTAAGGCCAATGCTATAATTATCGTTGTCGGTCTCATGTGGTGTTATTTCTTAATAAGGAGTTGTCCTATCGTCTTTGTAAAGGGATAGAAGATACTTCTACTATCCCAATTAATACCTCTATTTTTATCTATTGTGACGTCCCTAATGTACGAAAAAGGAGAACCATTTTCAGACATTATAAACTTATTATCCGTATCTTTTGGAGAGAAGGGAATATTCCAATAATTTAAGCATTTGCTACCATCATACTCATAACCTCCATATATTGGATGACATGATGCTATCACTAAGGAATTAGTTGCTTTTGACATATTTTCAACAAGTTTATCGCCTCTCCCTGATATAGACCCTACGTTGCAAGCACCAATAAATATCACTTTTCCACTAAATCCCTCTGCCAGAGGTGAAAAATCAGAACTATATCCCATTGTAATGGATCCAATTTTGAAAGAGGAAGGAACGTTATATTCTCCACCTCCTGCACTACCATGACTATTTAGTGCATATGCTTTGGTGCTTACTCCTATTTCTGAAAGGTTTGTCATTGCGTCAGACAAGTCCCACACATCAGAGACTATAATAACGGGTATGCCATTTTCAACGGCTCTTGCATGGTCTTTCATTAGGGTTCTGTCTTTATCGTATTTTTCGGGGAACACTGCTATAACGTTATAATTCTGTCCCTCTTTTATAGTGTTTTCATAATCATAAAGCCCCGTGGGGTCTATTAATATAATGGGATTTCCATGACAATATGCATAAGAACTCACATTAGTGGCTGTCCCCTCCATTGGATCTGTGCTTAGCCACATGCCATACTTCGGATGCAGGTAGCGGGCGCCGTAGTAGTACAAGCCCGTCTCCTCGTCAAGTTCCTTGCCGTTGAACTTGTATGACGTTGCATAGGCAGCCTTGAAGGACTTTTCGATGAATACTTCACCGTAGAGAAGGTATGAAAGATATTGCTCGAGGTTGCCCTCGCGGTCGGTGATATAGGTCGTACTGCCAAGATGATCACTGGTAAGTCTCATATAAATTCTTTTTTTCCCATTTTAAATAAAATAATTGCATTCTAAAGCCAGGACATATTATCGCGTGTTCAGATGGTTCTTGTGTAGAAAAAGAGTGGAAAGTTCCTTTTTCAACGAAAAAAGGAGTCCGTTCACCATAAATAAAAACTGGTATAGAATCTTTTGTATAACAAACACCATATGCATTATCAATTCCAGAAAAGATAATAGAACCATGATATAGCCAAAATTTTGCGCGGAAAGAATAATCATGACTCATGAAAACCTCCATTTCTATATATGTATTACCATCCTCAGACGTTAAACTATCAAGATAACTCGTTAAGGAATGACATCTGCTTATGTCATATTCCTGTAGCTTTACATTAGAATTATAGATTCCTGTCATTTCTGTTTTACATACTTGTTTAGGAATACGCGACTTAACGAATCTAATGGTACATATGCTTAGACATATTAATACCAAAAGAACAAAAATATATAATTTGCTTTTCATATCAATTGGTTTTATTCATATATAACACGGTTTTGATAATCATCATATTCGTTTTTCCGCAGTTCCCATCTCATTCGTAAAAAACTCTGTTCCACCAGTCTCACCGTCTACTTTCTGTCCTATATCACCATTCTCGCTTTCGCTGTTAATCATTTTTTTCTTGAATTTCTTTAAAGAAAGATGAAAGCTCATTAGAATATTTATCTTCAAAATCGCACATAAGATATAGATAAAAGGAAGGGATTCTATCTTCAACATTATCAATATTATATTCCACCGCTAACCTCATTCTTCTACTTGTGTTCAAATAATCATTATCGATTGTCAAACGAATGGCATGTCCCCGAATTCGGTGAATCGAATACACATGCAACGAATCTCCATGTAAAATAAAGAATGGCCCATCACTAAGTATACTATTCGAATTATAACAACACTTGTTATCAATACTGTCAAACGGAGGGAATTGATATATTTCAATATTTTTATAATGTTCATTAGATAAAGAATGGAAAATTTGTATAGAATCAACCATCATCTTTACACCATTGACACTTTCTGTAAAATAGAAGTATTTTTTTGAGTAATCAATAACTTGCCCATCACAATTTGCCCCGAATACCTCAGATTTTAAATATTGAATTATATAAAACCCCTCTATATAACAATCTACCACTGCATATAATGATTGGCAGAATGATAATAGTATTATAATAAATATGTTTCTCATTTATTTATTTTATTTAGTCCATAATATGCCTAGGGAGTTTACGCGAGGCATATTGATAGAATTTAATAGTATTTTAACTCCCTTATTGTCAACTATAGGATGAGATATTATAGGTGGTTGAGGAATTCCGAGGCTGTTAGTATTAGAAGAGACGTTTAGACATTGCATAATACTTGTATTCATACTATGATCTAATCCTAGGTTATGTCCTATTTCATGTACGTATGTCCATCTAATTACATCTACTTCACTAATTCCATTATTATTGGCATACTCTTTAATATTTAATGGGTTCAAATCTATTCTCCATCCATTTGCAGACCCCAATTCTGTAGTCTTTCCTCTATCTATTGGCCTTGTCCCAAGAATATTTCCGAAATAATAAGTTTCCGAGTTAGATTCCCTGATAACATTATTTACTATCTCAGATGTTACTTCTTCCACTTCCTTTATAGACAGGTTAAATAACACAAATAACTTATCTCCTTTATCATTTTTTATCCTACGTGGCTTCCTATAATTATTGTAATCGTTAATAGCTTTATTTAATCCTTTAATTTGGGTAAAATCAAGTGTTCCTTTTTCATAATAATATATGGCTGTAATTATATATGGATCTTCAGCCGTTCCACTGCCTGTCAATAAACCGTCCCGTCCATCTATGTCTATAAATTTTATAGGATTATTATTAACATAACAATATGTGTTAATATGAGGATACTTCCCCTCCATTGGATCTGTGCTTAGCCACATGCCATACTTCGGATGCAGGTAGCGGGCGCCGTAGTAGTACAAGCCCGTCTCCTCGTCAAGTTCCTTCCCATTGAACTTGTATGACGTTGCATAGGTGCTGGCGGGATTCTTCTCTTCTATGAACACCTCACCCGTGGGCAGATACTCTACGTGCTGCACCACTTCACCAACTTCATCGGTCACACACACCGTATTGCCGAGATGGTCGTGGTGGTAGAAAAACACCTTCTCACCACCGCTCCCCTGCTGAGAGAAAGCAGGGAGACGGATAAGCCATATAGTGCAAAATAATATCCAAACAAACCTGTTTTCCACTAAATTCCTCCTTCCTTATATGCGTTTTCTTTGTCGTCGGTCAAAAGATATTAAATGTCAAAGGCAAAGTTCGGGATTATTATTGAATTAAGCAAACAAATTGCATAAAATTTTCCTACATATAAATGATTAAAGGGAAAATCACTAATCAAAGAAATCTGTGGCCGATATTCAGCACAGAGGTGCTGTCGGAAATTGATGTAATAAAAGTGTTGGAAGTGCGTTATTTAAATAGAATATAAAACTCTTTGCTATGAATATCAATTATCGTACGGCCGCTGTTGCCGTTTGTCTGTTTCTTTGTCTCCGCACCGCCTTGGCACAGACTGAGGCTAAGGTGAGCTACAACTGGGAGCCTTTCGCTCTCAGCGATGTGACGCTTGGCGACGGCTGTTTCCGTCAGGCGATGGACCATCATGCGGAGTATGTGCTGTCGCTCGACGTTGACCGTCTGATACCCCATGTAAGGAAACGCTCGGGGCTTACGCCAAAAGGCAAGAACTACGGCGGTTGGGAGACAAACGGAGGAGTGACACATGGACATTACATGACGGCTTGCGCACTGTATTACAAAGCCACGGGCGACACTCGTTTCCGCGAACGTCTCGACTATATGGTGGATGAGCTACGGCAATGCCACGAGGCAGCTGACGGAGGGTGGTGGCTATCGGCAGGACTTAAGAAATCGCTCGAACAACTGAATCGCGGTGAACTGACACTAAACCGCCCCGATGAGGCAGGGCTGCCGTGGAACGTGAACAACATGGGTAACGCCTGGTATGGTGTTCATAAAGTGCTTGCGGGTTTGCGCGATGCGTGGCTATATGCCGGTAACGACAATGCACGACAGCTACTCATCGAGACTGCCGACATGATAGTGCCCTACATCCTCGAAGCCAACAGCGATCTCTTCCAGGCAATGCTGTCGGTGGAACAAGGGGGTATGGCAGAGGTGATGACTGATATCTATGTCATCAGCGGTGACGAGCGTTTCCTACGCACTGCAGAGAAGTTCAATCATAAGAACGTTGTCTATCCGATAGCAAATGGCGACGATGTGCTCCGCTGGCGACATGCCAACGACCAGATACCGAAATTCGTGGGGCTGTCGCGAGAATATATCTACACCGAGAATCCGCTCTATCTGCGCGCTGCGAAGAACTTCTGGGAGATAGTCACCAAGCATCACACCACCGTGATTGGCGGCAACAGCTGCTATGAGCGTTTCGGTAAAGCCGACAGTGAATCATTCCTGCTCGATTATCCCTCGGCAGAGACATGCAACACGTATAACATGCTGAAGTTGTCGCGCAACCTGTTTATGCTCACCGGCGAGAAGAAATATGCCGACTACTGCGAGTGGGCACTCTACAACCATATACTGGCATCGCTCGACCCATGTCACATGGGTAGCATAACATATTACACCAACATGCAACCAGGCGGGATGAAGCAATACAGCACAGCGTACGACTCTTTCTGGTGTTGCGTGGGTAGCGGCATGGAAAATCATGCGAAGTATGCCGAGAATGTCTTCTATCACAACAACGACGGCACACTGCTCGTGAACATGTATGTACCGGCAACACTGATGTGGAAGGAGAAAGGAATGAAAGTGCGTGTAGAGACAGCATTCCCCGAGAGCGACAAAGTGAGTGTTTATGTCGAGGATAAGGGGCACTTCAGTGGCAATATAGCCCTCCGTAATCCGCAGTGGTGCAAGGGAGATGTGAGCGTCAGGCACAACGGCAAGAAAGTGACATACAATTCCGATGACGAATATATCACCATCGGCGGCATCGGCAAGGGCGACGTCATAGAGATGACACTGCCCATGACGCTTAACATACGCTGGGCTAACGACGGCAATCATCTGGGATCGTTCACATATGGTCCGCTGGTGCTGGCAGGGGTATTGGCAGATGTGACTGACGGCAGCGATATCGTCGGTGGCAGCCTCGACAAGAAGACAGATGTGCCGTTGGCCGACATTCCGCAGTTCAAGGGCAACGTGAAGAAGCCCGAGTCGATGGTGAAGCACGAGAAGAACGCACCGCTGAGGTTCATCGCGAGAGCCGTAGGAGGCAAGGACATCACGCTGCTGCCCTACTACAAAGTGCATCACAAGCGCTACTCCCTCTACTGGAACATCTACTCCGCCCAGGAATACGACGAGATGCTCCGCTGCTACGCCGACCACGTCGTTGCCGGCAATGCCGACAGCGAGGCGGCACACGCACTCCTTTCGGAGGCCGACACCACAGGATGGTACGACGCCGGATGGGTGAAGAACAAGCAATACCGCCGCGCGAAACGGGGCGGATGGTTTGAATATCGACTCAAGACAAACGCCTCCGCCGACAGCAACGCTTCAGAGGGCTACAAACTCATCTGCCGCGTGTGGGGCGACGAGCTGGAACGTCCAGAGGCAACGATATACGTAGACGACGCGAAAGTGGGAGAGCTCAGGCTCGAAGAGCGCCAGCACCTCACCTACGTCGACCTCACGTACGACATACCTCTCGACGTCACCCGGGGCAAGGAGAGCGTCACAGTGAGATTCGCAGCCAACGAGGGTCACAGATCGCCAGCCCTCTTCGACGTGAAAATGGTCAACAAAAGAATGAAGTGAAGGCCCCCTAATCCCCCAAAGGGGGACTGTTAGTGTAGAGTGGAGAGTGTAGAGTGTAGAGTGATTTTCGCGGAGTGCAAGAATGTTGTACTCTCGCAGGAAAACACCCTCTCCGCTGCCAAGGTTTTATTTCTTTTTAACTATTCTTTACCCTCGACAACCACGTAAAAGGCTGAAATAATGGCATTTTTTTTCGTTATTTACATCAGAAATAACTACCTTTGCGCCGAATTTTAAATTTTTGATGTTATAAAACGATTTTTTTAGATGAACGTAATTACCAAAACAATTTCGTTGCCTGATGGAAGAACCATCAGCATCGAGACCGGGAAAGTTGCAAAGCAGGCCGACGGCGCCGCTGTTCTCCGCATGGGCAACACCGTTCTGCTCGCCACTGTTTGTGCAGCAAAGGATGCAGTTCCCGGGACAGACTTTATGCCTTTGCAGGTGGACTATCGTGAGCAGTACTCAGCAGCCGGCCGTTTCCCCGGCGGTTTCACAAAGCGCGAAGGCAAACCCAGCGATAACGAGATTCTCACATCGCGCCTTGTTGACCGTGCTCTACGTCCGCTGTTCCCAGACAACTATCACGCCGAGGTCTACGTGCAGGTGATGCTCCTCTCGGCCGACGGTGTCGACCAGCCCGACGCACTGGCAGGATTTGCTGCTTCGGCAGCCATGGCATGCTCAGACATCCCGTTCGAGTATTACATCTCGGAGGTCAGAGTGGCACGCGTGAACGGCGAATATGTGGTGAACCCGACATACCAGCAGATGAAAGAAGCCGACATGGACATCATGGTGGGTGCTACGAAAGACAACATCATGATGGTTGAAGGCGAGATGAACGAAGTATCAGAGCAAGACCTGATCCAGGCCCTTAAGGTTGCCCACGAGGCCATCAAGCCGATGTGCGAGCTGCAGGAGCAGCTGGCCAAGGAACTGGGCACCGACGTGAAGCGCGAATACGACCACGAGGTGAACGACGAGGAGCTGCGCGAGCAAGTACGCAAGCAGTGCTACACCCGTGCATACGCCGTCACCAGCCAGGCACTCGAGAAGCAGGCACGCGCCGAGGCTTTCGAGAAGATAGTAGAAGACTTCAAGGAGGAATATGCCGCTGCACACGAAGACCTCACCGCCGATGAGCTCGAAGAGAAGAACGCAATGATCGACCGCTACTACCACGATGTGGAGCGTGACGCTATGCGTCGCTGCATCCTTGACGAAGGAAAGCGCCTCGACGGACGCAAGACCGACGAGATACGACCCATCTGGTGCGAGGTATCTCCACTGCCAATGCCACACGGAAGCAGCATCTTCACACGCGGAGAGACACAGAGCCTCTCTACATGTACGCTCGGTACGAAGCTCGACGAGAAGCTCGTCGACGACGTTCTCGACCACGGATACATGCGCTTCCTGCTCCACTACAACTTCCCACCGTTCTGCACAGGCGAGGCAAACGCACAGCGCAGCGTAGGACGTCGTGAGATAGGACACGGACACCTGGCATGGCGAGCACTGAAAGGACAGATTCCTGCCGACTTCCCATACACCGTGCGTCTGGTGAGCCAGATACTCGAGTCGAACGGATCGTCGTCGATGGCCACCGTATGCGCAGGCACACTCGCACTGATGGACGCCGGTGTGCCGATGAAGAAACCCGTCAGCGGTATAGCAATGGGACTCATCAAGAACCCGGGTGAAGACAAATATGCAATCCTCTCCGACATCCTCGGCGACGAAGACCACCTCGGCGACATGGACTTCAAGACCACAGGTACGAAGGATGGCCTCACAGCCACACAGATGGACATAAAGTGCGACGGCCTCTCATTCGAAGTCCTTGAGAAGGCACTCATGCAGGCCAAGGCCGGCCGCGAGTATATCCTCGGCAAGCTCACCGAGACAATAGCCGAGCCACGCGCCGACTTCAAGCCACAGGTACCACGCATCGAGCAGTTCGACATACCTAAGGAGTTCATCGGTGCAGTGATTGGTCCTGGTGGAAAGATTATCCAGCAGATGCAGGAAGACACTGGCGCAACGATCACCATCGACGAGGTGGACGGCGTAGGCAAGGTGCAGGTGTCGGCTCCCGACAAAGAGAGCATCACGGCTGCCATAGCAAAGATCAAAGCCATCGTGGCCGTTCCCGAAGTGGGAGAGGTCTATGAGGGCACAGTGCGCTCGATCATGCCTTACGGCTGTTTCGTTGAGATACTGCCGGGCAAGGACGGACTGCTCCACATCTCGGAGATAGACTGGAAGCGCTTGGAGACGGTGGAAGAAGCCGGACTCAAAGAGGGCGACAAGATAACCGTCAAGCTTCTCGAAATCGATCCGAAGACCGGCAAGTATAAACTCTCGCACAAGGTGCTCATCCCGAAGCCAGAGGGCTACGTTGAGCGCGAGCGTCGTCCACGTCGCGAAGGCGACCGCCGTCCACGCCGTGAGGGAGAAGGCCGCGAAGGAAATCGCCGCGAGGGCAACCGCCACGACCGTCAGCCTCGCCACAACAACTTCAACCACGAAGATGGCAACGCTGAATACCGCAATCCGGCCGACGACTATGAGCCAAAAGACTTCAACGACTCGCTCGATCACCTGAGCGACATCGACTAATCGGCCGCAAGGATGATATAAAGATAAGTGCAAGACGAGAAAGAGTGATTGCCCAAAGGCATCGGCAACTCGCCTTGCACTTTTTGTCTTCAAGAAAAAACACCATAAAATACAACTGAAAAAACAGTAATAACCTACTATGAGAAGTCTATTCACCACACTCGCTTTATTCGTGTCGCTGCT
Source organism: Prevotella sp. (assembly GCA_017477435.1). Lineage (GTDB taxonomy): Bacteria > Bacteroidota > Bacteroidia > Bacteroidales > Bacteroidaceae > Prevotella. The sequence goes on along the minus strand of JAFUVV010000027.1, from coordinate 75,165 downwards.
GCTACAAGCACAGGCACCTAAGGCCATCATGCCCGTTCCTTCTCCCTCGCAGCTGGAATGGCAGAAGATGGAGACGTATGCTTTTATTCACTTCGGCACTAACACGTTCACCGACAAGGAATGGGGCTACGGCGACGCTGCCCCGTCGACCTTCAACCCCACCCGCCTCGACTGCGACCAATGGGCCCGCGTGCTGAAGGCTGCCGGCATGAAGGCAATCATCATCACCGCTAAGCATCACGACGGATTCTGCCTCTGGCAGACGAAGTACACCGACTACAGCGTTGCCAACTCGACTTGGCGCGACGGTAAGGGCGACGTGGTGAAGGAACTGGCAGAGGCATGCAAGCGCCACGGACTAAAGATGGGAGTATATCTCTCGCCGTGGGACCGCCATCAGGCCACCTACGCCACACCGGCCTATGTGGACTACTACCACAACCAGATGAGAGAACTGCTCACACAGTATGGCGATATCTTCGAGGTATGGCTCGACGGAGCCAACGGCGGCGACGGATGGTATGGCGGTGCAAGCGAGAAACGCAGCATCGATGCCAGCACCTACTATCGCTTCCCAGAGCTCTACAAACTGGTCTACAGCTACTTCCCCAATGCAATCATCTTCTCCGACTACGGTCCCGGCTGCCGCTGGGTGGGCAACGAGCAAGGCTTCGCCGGACAGACCAACTGGTCGATGATGCCCTCCGATGGCAACCGAAGCATAGCCAGAAGTACAGAAGAACTGAACACCGGCAACGAGAACGGTACGATGTGGCACCCGGCAGAGTGCGACGTGTCGATACGTCCAGGATGGTTCTGGCACGAAAGCGAGAACAGCAAGGTGCGCGACGCACGCAACCTGCTCGAGCTGTACTACTCGTCGGTGGGACGCAACGCAAACCTGCTGCTCAACGTGCCGGTGAACAATGAAGGCCTCATCAGCGATGCCGACATAAAGAGCCTCATGGAGTTCCGCGCACTGCTCGACCGACAATTTGCCGTCAACCTCATGAAGAAGGCCAAAGCTGAGGCATCGAGCAACCGCGGGGGCAAGTTCAAGGCCCAGAAAGCCGTCGACGGCAAGTACGACACATACTGGTGTCCGGCAAGCGAAGACAAAGCTCCGGCACTGACAATCAACATGAAGAAGGCTACCGACGTGAACTGCATCCAGCTGCAGGAATACATTGCGCTCGGACAGAGAGTGGCCGAATTCAAGATTGAATACTTCGACGGCTCCCGCTGGCAGCCCGTAAGCACCAAGGAGCAGACCACCACCATCGGCTACAAACGCCTGGTGAGATTCGACAAGGTGAACACCCGGCAGCTGCGCGTCACCATCCTCAGAAGCCGCGCATGCCCAAGCCTGAACAACGTCGAAGCGTTCCTGGTAGACTGACAACAGCCCCCGAGGGACACCAACCACACACACAGCGCCACCCGCCTCGACCAGGCAGTGGCGCTGTTTTTATTTACAGGCAACAGTACAAGGCCCATGTACTCGCAGTACAAAGCCCATGTACTCACAGTACAAAAGCCATGTACTCGCAGTACAAAGCCCATGTACTGACGCAGAGGATATGATAAAAGGTTAAGAGGTGAAAGAGTTAAAGGTGAAAAGTGCGTCGGTTGCGGCTTTTGTTGCACGCGAAACTTGGCAGTCTCAACAAATAGTGCTACTTTTGCAAAAAGTATTCAACCCACATGGTAAACGAGCCTGCAAACGTATCACTACTTGAGTCGCGCGGCATACGTCCCACGTCGTCGCGGCTGCTCATCCTCCGTCAGCTGACCGGCAGCGACGAGGCCCTCTCCATGGCCGACATCGAGCGGTTGCTGCCCACGGTGGACAAGAGTACCATCTCGCGCACCCTCGCCCTCTTCCTGCTCCACCGCCTCGTGCATGCCATCGACGACGGCTCAGGATCGCTGAAGTATGCCCTCTCCGACGGCGACGAGGAAGCAGCCGACGACGAGCACACTCACTTCGCATGCACACAGTGTCACCGCACGTTCTGCCTCAAGCAGGTGCACGTGCCCGTAGTAGACCTGCCCGAAGGATTCTCCCTGCGAAGCATCAGCTACGTGCTAAAAGGACTATGTCCGGAATGCAGCATGAAAGTAAAAAAATTAAGATAAAGTTAATATACCCGTCGAAAATGATAATAATGAAAACATGGAGCTTAATCCTAACGTCAGCATTCATGGCTTTCGCCTTGAATACTCACGCGGCTGGGGTTGAGAAGAACCGGCATGCAGAAAAGCGCAACGTGGTATCGCTCAATGGAGAGTGGGACGCCGCAATAGCTGCCGATGCAAACTCCGACATTATTCCAAACATATTCGACCATAAGATACGCGTGCCCGGCCATTGGCCATTGATGATGCCAAAGGCCGAGTTCAATGAATCGGGGGCACTGTGGTATCGCACCACCTACCGCGCACCAAAGAAGCTTCCTCCCAGGATTATCCTGCGAATAGCAAAGGCTCAGTTCGGGCGAACCATCTACGTGAATGGCAAGAAAGCCGATTTCTATCCATATAACTTCAGCTCGAGCGAGACCGACATCAGCAAGTATGTAAAGGCAGGTGCCGAGAACGAAATCGTCGTACGGGTGAAGTCGGCAGCCGATGCACTGACCGATGGCTCGCCAACAGCCCACAACGGCAGCGACTACGAGCGACTGCACTACTACCCGGGCATCTACGATTCGGTCACGATCATCGAATCAGGATGGCCGGCAATAAAGAACATCGAGACGCATGCCGGCCTTGAGCGAGGCGTCGTAAAGGTCAGAGCCACACTGGTAAATGGCAGCAGCCACAGCACGAAGGCCGATGTAAGCTTCACGGTAGGAAGCGAAAAGGTGACAGTGAAAGGTGCGCGTCTTGATGCTGGAGAAGAGCGGCAGGTCGTCACGGAAGTCGCCATAGCAGATTTCGATCGCGACAGGGATTCGTGGACACCAGAACATCCGAAGCTATTCACCGTCACAGCAGAGACAAAAGGCGACAGAATGTCGCGCAGGTTTGGAATGCGGACATTTAAGGCCGATTCAGAAAAAGGGTATATGCTTCTAAACGGAGAGAAGCGTTTCCTTCTTGGAACCAACACCGACCTTTTCCGTTTCTTCGACGACCCGCAGTGCGGCAGCAAACCATGGGACGAGAAGTGGATGCGACAACTGTTTGCCGAATTTAAGAGAGTAGGCTGGGATTCCTTCAGGAACTGCATCTCTGCCGTGCCGGAAATGTGGTACGACCTGTGCGACGAAATGGGACTGATGATACAAGACGAATATCCGTTTTGGACATGCGGCGACCGCGCCCGCAAGCATGAATGTCGTTGCACGTATGAAACAATCCTGCCGGAATACTTAGATTGGTTTCGCGACCGTGGCACACATCCCTCGATAGTAATCATCGACTTGCAGAATGAGAGCTATCAAGAGTGGTTCCGCGATATCGAGGCAGTACTGAAGAGACTCGACTTTCAGGGCCGGCCATTTGAACTCGGCTGGACATCACCCAATCCCGACGATGACGATGTGCGCGAGTATCATCCATATCTGTATATTAAAAACGACTTCACGCTCGGCTATCTTAATTCGCTGAAGCCATACGTGACGGTAGGGGGTGGAGTGGAAAACGACCATCTCCCAAAAATAATCAATGAATATGGCTGGAACTGGATCAACCGAAACGGAGACCCTACCTCCATCGGTCGCGGTCCCTATGCACACAGCCTGCCTTTCGCATCGCGGAAAGAGAGAAAAGATTACTATGCCTGGAGCGTAGGAATACTGACAGAATACTGGCGCACTCGTTCGGATATCGCCGGCATTCATCACTTCACGTCGCTCACCTATTCCTTCGACGAGGCAACCGTTGCTGCTACGGGCGACATACTCAGCCCAGACCTGACAACTCCCACTATCCGGCCTGAGGTGTTCGAACGCTTTAAGAGCGCTTTCGCACCAGTAACTGTCGTAGTCGACGACTACCTTGAAGAGGTGATCGCCGGTGAGGAGCGCGAAATACCTATCGTGTTGATAAACGAAGGGAGAGATAACAAAGATACCACTCGCGAGATAGTGGTTTCGCTCTCCGACAACGATGGCAAGACCATTCATCAGGAGAATATTACCATGTCGGCTCCGGCGCACGGACGGGAAAAGAAGACTATAAAGGTCAGAATCCCAACAGACGCCCAAGGCAAGCTGACACTGACAGCATCGATGGGCGACGGAATAAAGTCTGTTCGCCGATGGAACGTCCTTCATCGACTTCCCGACTTCGCCCTTGGCAAGAAGGTAGAAGCATCGAGTCTGGTAACAAGAGAGCATGGAGACCGCCCGGCAATATGCGCTACCGACGGCTCGCTGCTGACGCGATGGGTGTCGGATACGAACGACAAAAAGCCATGGATCATAATCGACATTGAAGAAAAGAGGCAATTCGCTGAATGTGAAATAGCGTGGTTCTTGGATTTCGGCAACGTGATGTCGCCGGAAAGCGTGAAGATAAGTGGCTCTGTTGATGGGCGCGAGTTCCATGAAATAACCACTGCACCCGCCGTCAGGGCTGTGCAACCGAATCCTGTCATAAAGGGAGAGCACCCCGACTATTCCACATGGCAGGAACTCTCTTTCCCACAGACCGAAGCACGATATGTAAAGATTGAGGCTGAGGGAGCACTGCCTCACGGCAAGATGTCGATTGCAGAAGTAGCAATAAGATGATGAAAAATAATTAAATAATAAGATAACACACCAATTAAACTTCAAGATTATGAAACGACAAATTATCATGTTTTTTGCAGTATTGCTCACAAGTGTTTCTATGAGCGCACAGACTGCAAACGTGTTTAAACCTTACGTGGCCACCGACCTGCGCCTGCCGTCGGTGCCATTAGTAGTCAACGACCCCTATTTCTCCATCTGGTCGCCGTTCGACAAGCTCAATGAGGGCGATACCCGCCACTGGACCAACGACGAGAAACCCCTCGAAGGACTGCTCCGCGTCGACGGTGTGACATATCGCTTCATGGGCAGCCCGCAGCGCCGGGTGCTCGAAGCCATAGCACCAATGGCCGACGAAAATGCGTGGGAAGGACGATACACCCGCACTAAGCCCGCAGAGGGATGGCAGAAGCCTGACTTCGACGACAGCGCATGGCAGAAAGGACGCGCCGCCTTCGGAACAGACAACAACGCAAACATACGCACAGCATGGACAGAGGAACACTCCGACATCTACGTGAGACGTACGGTAGACATCACTGAGAAAGACCTCGAAGCCGAGTTGTTCCTCGTCTTCTCTCACGACGACGCATGCGAGATATACATCAATGGCACGCAGGTGGGAACGGGCGAGATGACTCTCATGGAGAACATACGCGTCGACCTGAGCGGAGAAAAGAAGAAACTGCTGCATGCCGGCAAGAACACCATAGCCATGCACTGCTATAACAACACCGGCGGTGCACTTGTCGACTTCGGTATATTCCGGAATATCTCGAAAGGCGACTCAAGCATTAAACAGGCCGTGCAGAAGTCGGTCAGCGTGCTCGCAACAAACACCTACTACACCTTCGACTGCGGACCGGTCGTCCTCGACGTAGTATTCACTGCCCCGATGCTCATCGACGACCTCGACCTGCTCTCGACACCAGTGAACTACATTTCTTATAATGTACACGCGAAGGACGGAAAGATGCACAAAGTGCAGTTCTACCTCTCTGCTACTCCGCTCATGGCAGTAAACAAAGCCGCACAGCCAACGATATCCAATACCGTAGTAAGACGCGGAGTGGAATACCTCACCACAGGGACAATCGATCAGCCCATCCTCGCCAAGAAAGGCGACGGCATCTGCATCGACTGGGGATACTTCTACCTGCCGGGTATAAACGGTACAGTGTGCCTCAACAATGAACAGACTATCAAAGACTCGTTCCTCACATCGGGCAAACTGCCTGCAGGCAAAGAAAGCATCACCTGCCGCAAGGCTGCGCAGATGCCGACACTGGCTTATATGCATGACTTCGGAACAATCGAGAATGGCAGTTCATTCGCACTCATCGGATACGACGAGATACTCGACATCGAATACATGTATGAGCGCTACAAAGGCTACTGGGCCCGCAACGGCAAGACCATCTTCACTGCGTTCAACGAGCTTGCCCGCGACTACGCATCCATCATGCAGCGCTGCCGCAGCCTCGACAAGCGCATCTACGACGACGGACTCGCTGCAGGAGGAAAGAAATATGCCGAGATACTCTCCGGCTCCTACCGCCACGTGATAGCAGCACACAAGCTGTTTGAGGACAAGGACGGCAACCTGCTCTTCTTCTCGAAGGAGAACAACTCCAACGGCTGCGTGAACACCGTCGACCTCACCTATCCCGAGGCACCGCTGTTCCTCGTCTACAACCCCGACCTGCAGAAGGCTATGATGACGTCAATCTTCGACTACAGCCTGTCGGGCCGCTGGACAAAGCCGTTTGCTGCCCACGACCTCGGCACATATCCCATCGCCAACGGTCAGGTGTACGGCGGCGACATGCCGCTCGAGGAGGCAGGCAACATGCTCACCCTGGCAGCGATGCTCACGAAGATCGACGGCAACACGTCGTACGTAGACAAATACTGGCAGATCATGCAGACCTGGGCCGACTATCTCGTCGAGAACGGTCAGGACCCGTCCAACCAGCTCTGCACCGACGACTTCGCCGGCCACTGGGCCCACAACTGCAACCTCTCGGCAAAGGCCATCATGGGTGTGGCAGGCTTTGCAGAGATGGCACGTATCAAGGGCGACCAGCCGACAGCCGACAAATACATGAAGAAGGCCAAGGAGATGGGAGCCAAGTGGGAAAAGGATGCCCGCGACGGCGACCACTACCGCCTCGCCTTCGACCGCGAGAATACATGGAGCCAGAAGTACAACATGGTGTGGGACAAGCTGTGGAAGACAGGCGTGTTCCCAGCCGGGACGATGCAGAAGGAAGTGAAATACTACCTTACGCGCCAGAACCAGTACGGCCTGCCGCTCGACATACGCAAGGACTACACGAAGAGCGACTGGATAATGTGGTCGGCAGCGATGGCCGACGACATGAAGACCTTCCAGAAGTTCGTCGATCCTCTCTACGATTACATCAATCATACCCCGAGCCGCGTGCCCATCAGCGACTGGCACGACACGAAGACATCGAGCATGATAGGCTTCAAGGCCCGCTCGGTCATCGGCGGCTACTGGATGCAAGTCCTCGAGGAGAAGCTGAAATAAAAAAGCCTAGGAAAACCTAGGAAGTCCTAGGAGAGCCTAGGTTTTCATAGGACTTCCTAGGCCTTTAGAAAAATCACTGCGCCGTCTTCTTTATTGTCGGAACGCAGCCTGTAATATCCACCGGCAGGGTTTGGAATTCCAAGCCCTGCCGCTTTATTATAATCTTGACGACAGCAGCGCGGGTGTTTATCGGCTGCTGCTGGTCGAAGATGAAGTTTCCTATACTATAATATATCGGACAGCCATGGTATTGCTCCACGGTCTGCATGGTGTGAGTGTGATGTCCGATGATAGCGTTGGCACCAGCGTCGATGATACGATGCGCCTCCAGCCGTTGCTGTATCGTAGGTTGGAGCGTATGCTCAACGCCCCAATGGAGCGTCACAATGATGACAGCATCAGGATGTTGCTCGCGCAGAAGCCTTATTCTGGCGAGGATATCATCAAAACTCTCCTGACTCACACATGGTTTATCCGAAAGATACGCCATGTTTTCGAGTGGCAGACGGAGCGACGGCAGGAGGAACACTTCTCTTGGTTCTCGTGCAATGAGAACGGCCTCGGCGGCCTCAACCATGTTTGTTCCCGCCCCAAAGGGAATGATTCCGGCAGAGCGAACGGCATCGATGGTGCTCACGAGCCCACGCCGACCTTGATCTATGGAGTGGTTGTTGGCGAGATTGAGATGAGTGATGCCGTGATGTTTCAACACGTTCAACCACTCCGGCTCGGCACGAAAGACGAAACGCTTGAACACTGGTTCGTTGACTTCTGTGGCAGGACACTCAAGATTTCCCACGACGTAGTCAGCCTGGGAGAACAGCGAGTCGACGGAAGGGGAAAAGAGAGCGTCGGCCCCAAGATTTTTGATGCGCAGCCTTACGCCGCGGTCGAGGAGGATATCTCCCGTGAACACGACGGTAAGACTATCGGCAGCCTGCACACTGCAAACTGCCGATAGCATGATGATCATGATGAAATGTTTAACAGCCTGAGCTATAGAATATCCATTCATTGTCGATCAGTTTGTCGCCTATCGGCACAATGACTTCTTTCATCCACGAAGGTATTCCCTTATCGGGTTGTGTCTCCAGCTGTTGCTGCCACTCTTCGTCGGTGATTCGCGGAGCAGATATGTCTTCCTGGAACTCCCGATAGGAGAGCACAGCACCACGGGTGATGTAGAGATATCCACCCATCTCGACGACAACGTAGATGGTGTGTGCCGGACCGACGGCTTCATAGAGTACGGATTTCTTCGGGTTGTTGTCGGCATTGGCGGTATATACGTCGGCGATGAGACTTACTTTCTTGTCGGCACCATCGACGTCGTTCCACACATCAAGCCACTGTCCCTTGTCGCGAATGAGGTCGAGGGTGATGGCTTCAAATGACGATCCAACTATCTCGAGGCTTTTATATTCCTCGTCGGTGATGGTCTGGTTGGCGAGTTCCTTCTGACTTATCTTGAGCAAGAACTCGGCCTGTTCGCGGAGATTGCGTGATGCAGTGATGCTCTTCTCGGTCTCGAGGTTGAACTTTCTGAATATCTCCTGCGTCTCATCGACCAATGCTACGGCTTTTTCCCAGAATGCCACGTTCGGCTCCACATAGCTCTTCAGCACCGGATCTGGCGGTCCGTATCCTCCGCACTCGGCTCCCATAGGCTGCTTGGCATAGAGTATTGCGTCGTGCTTCAGTTCTGCCCATGAGGCAAGGGCGGTATTGAGATTTTTCTTCTCCCATTGCGGCGTCTGCATGAAATATGGCAACTTTGCGTTGTCCGACTGCAGTGTCTGGAGAGATTTCACCCACTTGCTTGCCATCGAGCTCTCCCAGTCGGTCTTTGCCATTGCGTCCTTCATGCGATTGAGATTCTCTGTGTACTTGCTCCAGCGCGTTGCTTCGTTCATTTCGCTAATGAGGATGCGTTCTGCCTCGCTCATTCCCATCGCAGCCATGATGTCGAGGCCGCGTGGTACATCGCGTTTTGTCACGGGCGACTCATAGTCGACCATCTCCTGCAGTACGAGGGCATCGGGCTGATATCGCTGCGGCATGAAGTTTATCTTGTATCGGCTGGTTCGTTGGAAGTGCGGGCGGATCTTGGTCTGGCGCTCGGCAAGTTCCTCCACCTTTGCCTTTACGGCGTCCATTGCCTTTGCTTTCTTGAGGATAGCCTCCGTGGGCATTGCCTGTGCCTTTACGATGTCGTAGAGCTGAAGTATGGTCACGTTGTCGGGCTTACCCATGAGATACGTCAGCGGCTGGAATATCTTGTTGTAGAGCGAACTCAGCTGGCCGTCGGTTGCGATTGTCTCTGCGAGCACGACGGCGCGTTCAAGTTGCTGTCGCTTGTCGGTGCCGAACGGGACTGTCTGCAGCCACATCATCGCCCGGAAATATCTTCCGAGCTGTTCGGAGCGGGTATAGTGACCACGTGGACGGAAGATATCGTAGCCAAAGGGAACGTCTTTGTATTCGAGGAACTTCGAACAGTCGTTCTTGGCATTTTTCACATGCGTGAGTTCCTCGTCGACCATTTTCTGATATTCCTTTGCCACGGCCGGTTTGCTGTCGGCATTCAGCAGCTTCATCGCCACTGCGAAGTATGCCTGCAGATACTTGGCAGCCGCTGTTGTCTTCTTGTTTTTCTTCTGTGTGGCGATGATCTGCGTCAGGCGTGCGTGGCTGTCGTGGCAGAGAAGTGTGAGGAGAGAGTCGAACTTCTCTATCTCGAGGTCGCGCAGGGTGCTGTCGAAATAGATGTGGAATGCCTGCAGATAGAGGTCGGTGGTGACGAAGTTGGGGAAGTCGTGATAGTCGTTGTTTTCGTAGATCTGGAATAGCTGGTTGAAGTCGGTGGGCACGATGGCGAATCCGTTCCGTGCCAGCGTCTTGCGCAGCGGTTGCGGGATGGAGTCCATCTGGAACGGGTTGATCAGGTTGTCGATATTCACCCGTTCTCCCTCAGCGGTCTTGAAGTTCTGTTTGCGGAGTTCAATCTCGTGGGCTTGAAGTTTTTTTATGAAATTCAGTTCCCCTCGTGTGTATCCTACCGGCGTTGCCTTGTGCTTTGGTGCCTCGCCGGTGATCTCTTCCTCGTTTTCTTTCCACCAGCGCTCGTTCATGATGCTGTCGTACCATGTCGTGGCGTTGTAGATGCTTCTGAGGTCGGCCGACATGAGGCAGTAGCCTTGTCGTGCTGCGAAGGCATTGCGAAGCACGCGTGTCTCGCTGATGGAGAGTCGCGAGATGTCCTGTGTGAGGTCGATCTTGCCATTCAGCTGTTCTACGTCTATATTGCCTTTTCCCGGCAGCATGACCTTCCTCTGCTGTGCAGCGACAGTGAGTGCAGAGGCGAGAATGAGCAGTGTGAGAAATGATCTCTTCATAATATGTATGTTTTTAGGTTCTTTTATTCTTTGTCTTTTTCGCTTATGTCGTTTAGTAAGTCGAGTGCGCGTTGTTGTGTTATGTCGCGTTCTATCCATTCCACGAACGACAGTCCGAACTTGTCCCATGCATAATCACCGACGGCGCAGTCGCCTTTCTTGTTTCGCAGTGCGGCCCTCACTCGTCCGCCGGTGCATCGGAAGTCGATGAGCTCGTGGCCGAGGCTCGATCCCATCCACATCGGGCGTATCCATCCCCGGAAGTTTTTGAAGATGAACACCCTTCTGGCTATGCTCCGGTCGAAGCGTGTCGGCTTCACTACTCCCACCACTGCCTCACGCGTTCCGTCGCCGTCGATGTCGCACTGCTGGAAGCGGTAGACGGGATAGTCTATCTTCCACTCGCTGCGCATAGTGTCGGTTGTGAGCACGAGCATGGCAGCAGTGTCGGCGACTTGCTCCAAATGAAACACTTGAGCCTGACAGACACACGTCGTCAGGCTCAATATCATGCTAAAGCAGACTCTTGATTTCGGCATCGATGTCGCTTATCTGTACATCGCGCTTGTGGGGCACGCAGTTCTTGTCGAGCAGGAAGAATGTCGGGACGCTCTGCACGTTGTACTTCATCAGCGTCGCTCCGTTGTCGGTCTGACTCTCGTGGACGCATATCCAAGGCAGCGCTGCCGTCTGGGTCTTCCAGAAGTGTTCGTCGGGATCGACAGACACTTGGAAGATTTCAAATCCCTGGGCATGGTACTTGTTATATACCTCTCGCAGTGCCATGATGCGCTCCGTCGACTCTCTGGAAGCGAAGAGATGGAAGTCGAGCATGACAACCTTTCCCCGCAGCTCGCTCAGTTTGCGCACGTTGCCCTTGTTGTCGGCCAGGGTGATGTCGATGATGTTCGAGATGTCCACCTTCGAGGCGTCGATGGTCTTCGACTCGTTGGCGCGTATGAGGCGGATGGTCTTCATGCCTTCTATCGCGATGTTGTGGAGATTCTCCCCGCGCTTAGCCTTCGGATGGTAGACATCCCAGCTCGTTGCCACGGCAGCGAAGGCGTCGACATCGCTCTTCGATGTGCGCGGATTGAAGATGAGTCGCGACAGTCCGCCAGTATTAACTGTCTGGAAGAGAGCAAAATACGACGACGCCCGCATAGGAGCCTTGTAGATATAGTTCGACCGTATGTCGTTTTTATAGTTCTCCACCAGCGTGTCTATCACCTCCGTCTCGTCCTTGAAGCTGTAGGCGGGATTGGCGAAGGTCTGGTTTATCTGCTGCTGCAGGGCGATTTGCTTCTGCGCCAGTTCCTTCACTGTCAGACACTCCTCCGACCCTTCCACCTCATACCCCGAAGCCATCGTGGGGAACAATGCCTTCACCGTGATCTGCTCAGTGGAGTCGACAGCGAGGTTTATCACTTGTCCGGCAATGCGGAGCCTGTAGAACTCAGGAGCCTCGGGAGCATTGTCGGAGAACGAGAACGTGCCCTCGGCCGTGAGGCGAGCGGAGTCGACAACGACGGGACCATTGAGACTCATGTTCTCAAAATAAAGCAGCGAGTCGGCTGCTTCAGTAATAGCACCACCGACACTGAACTTCTCCTTCGTGCACGATGATGCAAAGATGGCTGCCACAATCATAGCAAACGCAGGCAGACTCTTTAAAAATACTTTCTTCATATCTTTTGTTTATTTTATTCTCTTTTCCCTTCCATGCGAACCGCCGAAGCCTATTCGCACTCATAACTAGTGGTGCAAAGTTAGTGAAAACCGAGGGCAGAACAAAATAAATTTATTTATTTTTTATGCCGAGGTGCATCCTAACTTCATTCTGCGAAGCAAATAAAGTTAGTGCAAACCGAAGACAATACAAAAGAAAAAACTCTATTTTTTCTATTTATTGTTGAGGTGCAGCCTATCTTCAGCGACAGCTAAAGTTAGTGCAAACCGAAGACAATACAAAAGAAAAAACTCTATTTTTCTTTTTATTACTTCCCCCTTGGCCCATGAAGGCCAAAACAGTGACCGTTGATTGTTGAGGTGAAGTCTAACTACAGAGTAAGTTAAAGTTAGTGACGAGTTGTTGAGCTTGCGAAAAAAACGAGAACAGAGACTTGTCGAACGCAAATGAGACCAACTGACCGAAGGGAGGTAACTAAAATAAAAACGTAAGTCTTTGTTTTTTTCTCTGTCATCATCATTCGCTATCAAAGCCAGATAGTGATGCTGTCAAAGCCAGATAGTGATGCTATCAAAGCCAGATAGTGATGCTATCAAAGCCAGATAGTGATACTATCCGATACAGATAGTAACGACGAATCATTTTTTTATCCTTTTTTCTGGAAATATGTTCCGCAGGTGGGAGTTTTTTTTATATCTTCGCTGACGAAAACTTAAATAAACACTACGATATGAACATCGCTATCTACACACTCACCTCCGAACTGCACGACGAAGCGGCTGTTGCCGCCGTCACCAAGGAATTCCTCTCGTCAATGACGTTCGACTACGACTTCTGCGGTGCCGATTTCACCTCTTTCGGCACCCACGACCTCGACCTCATCTATGTCAGGACGGGCGGCACCGAGGGAATCTTCCGCAGTTTTTATTCTTATTTCGAGAATAAGATCGTTGCACCTGTCTATCTTCTCACGTCGGGCAAGAGCAACTCGCTTGCCGCCTCGATGGAGATACTCTCCTACCTGCGCCAGCAGGGCCGGCGCGGCGAGATCATCCACGGCACGTCCAGCTACATCAACTCGCGCGTGGCACTGCTCGCAAACGTCGAGCGCGCCCGACGCAGCTTGAAGGGATGCCGCCTCGGAGTGATCGGGCAGCCGTCGGACTGGCTCATTGCCAGCAACGTAGATAAAGACGCTGTGAAAAAACGGTTGGGAATAGAGATTGAAGATATCCCTCTCAAAGAAGTGCTCGACAACATAGAATCGACTGTCTACGTCGGTAAGCTTCCGCCGAATGTAAAGGATGCCCCGAAGAGTGTAATACGTTCTATACCAGGAGCAATGGGCATATACTACGCACTGAAGAAAGTCGTTGCTCAGCACGACATCAGCGGTTTCACCCTGCGGTGCTTCGACCTGCTGAAGATACTCAGGAACACTGGCTGCCTCGCTCTTGCTTGTCTCAACAAAGAAGACATCGTGGCAGGCTGCGAGGGCGACATTCCGGCCATGCTGTCGATGACCGTCAGCCGCGCGCTGACAGGCCTCTCGGGCTTCCAGGCAAACCCCTCGCGCATCGATGTAGAAAAGGGCGAGATGATCTTCGCACACTGCACGATACCGCTGAACATGGTCGACGACTTCGAACTCGACACCCATTTCGAGTCGGGCATCGGCGTCGGAATAAGAGGACGGATGCGTGAAGGCGATGTCACGGTATTCAAGATGTCGGGCGACGCCACACGATTCTTCGCCGAGGAAGGCGTGCTCGTGCGCAATCAAAACGAGCCCGACCTCTGCCGCACGCAGCAGATAATCAGACTCGATAATATAGAAGATACACGCTACTTCCTCACCTGCCCCATCGGAAACCACCACATAATCATGCCGGGCCGATGGAAAAAACAGATAGAGGAACTGCTGGGATAGGCCACACTTATCTTCCCTCTCGTGGAAATGGACCGAGGGAGATGTTTCTAATACTTCACCACCTTCTGGCTCTTCTTGCCTGTGGCGCTCGTGACGTTGACGATATACATGCCCGTGGGCTGCGAGTAGAAGTCAATCGTTGTCTGCCCTTCGCCGATGCCCTTCGCCACAAGCTCGCCCTGCAGACCGACAACCTGCCACTCGAACTTCTCGCCAGCAGCATGACTGACTTGCAGCGAACGCTTCACGTAGGTGGGGAATATCTTCACGTTTGAGTCTTCGCCACTGCCTTCAGCGAAGACATCGTCTATTCCCGTAGCTTCCTTGAACACCGGAGCCGGCGACTCATTCGACGGACGCATGTTGGTCATGTAAGGCCAACCGTCTTCGTCCCAGAAGAGCTTGTCGAGATATACCTTTCTGCCGGCACCAGTATCCGAAGCATCAAAACCATGATAGACAATCCAGTCCTGACCCTCGTCGTCGGTGAAAATATCGCCATTGTGACCCGGACCTATTACGTCTCGAGTGCGATACAGCAAGCCAGAGAAATTATTCTCGAGTGCCGACTTGCCATACTTGTCTACATAAGGCCCTGTCACCGACTTGGAACGTGCGACCATGAGGTGATACGTGCTGTTCTCCCCTTCGCAACACGTGCCGGCAGAACCTATCATGTAGTAGTAATCCCCATGCTTATGGATGAACGTTCCTTCGGTCAGCGTGCCTGCAACCTGCACTGCTTTGGCGCCATCCTTGACAGACAGTCCGTCGTCGGAGAGCTCGATGTAGTATATCCCGCGGAAACTACCCCAGAAGAGATACTTTGTTCCGTTGTCCTCGATGAACATCGGGTCGATGCTGTTCTGCACTCCAATCTCGCTGCTGATAAACAGCTTGTGAGCATTGGTGTATGTTCCCTGCGCTCTCGGTGCCGTAGCGACACCGATGCCTGCCTCCCATTCGCCTCCCCACTTCGACATTGAGAAGTAGAGGTGATACTTGTAGCCCACCTTCTTTGCGTCGGGAGCCCATATTCCTCCATCGACGAAATTGGGCCTTGTGCTTGACGTGAAGGCCTGTCCACGACGGGTCCAGTTGACCAAGTCTTCCGACCGGTAGATGGGCACCTGCCCTCCACCTTCGGTGGCAAAGAGCCAGAACACACCCTTGTCATCGCGTACGATGGTCGGGTCGGGTGCATTGACGTTGATCACCGGATTGGTGTACGACTTCCCTTCGCTGTTGACCACTGGCGGCACCACACGGTCAATCTCGGCACTCATCTTTGGCTGGGCGTCGTCGGCAATGGTGAACGAGCCCGTGGCGAACTTGGAGCCTGTGAAGCAAGCGTCGACAGTCTGCACTCCGTAGGTGTAACTGCCGGCTGGGAGGGTCAGTTTGGCGCAGCGGGCATTATATGCATTTCCAGGCCGCATGACCTTTCGTCTGCCGTTGTTTGTTCCATCGGTGAAGCTGTTTCCTCCTGCCACGAGATTCCCCTCGCTGTCTTTCACGTAGTATTCGTAGGTGACGTTTCTCTTCACCGACGGGGCATCGTTCCACGTCAGTGTCACCTTCGAGCCGTCGACAAAGGCATCGGCGAGGACGGGAGCATCGGGAGCGGCAGGTGCAGGGAAGTCGTTGTTCACGACGACGAACACTTTGCGGAAGTCAGATGTATCGTATAGCGCTGCATCACCGCTTTGTCCGCTTGTCACATAGTCGATGCGGCCGTCGTTGTTGCAGTCGTTGAAGAAGACGAAGCCCTCTGAGTTGCCCGGCATGCGATAGGTGCTCTTAAACTTTCCTTCGCCGTTGCCGATGCTGATGAATGCCGTCTGTGTGCTCAGCTGTGGCGACCATCCTACGTTGGCGATGTCGTAGTTGCCGTCGCCATCCCAGTCGAACGCAGCATACTGGGTCGTGGTCGACGTCTGGTTGCGCATCTCGTCGAGGCCGTCTTGCCCTTCGTCGGTGAATGTCACGCTTCCGTCGCGGCGAAGGGTAGAGGTGAAGAGCCCCCAGACGTATTTCCCGCGGTTATTGCCCGACCATCCGGAGTAGAACAGGTCGGGGGTGCCGTCGTTGTTGTAGTCGGCGATGGCTATGCCGCCCTCCGATATCGGTGTGAACGGCACGTCCCAGCGACTGTCGCAGATAAACTGCCGGCGGAACTGTCCCGGGTGCTCGGGGTCGTTGAGGAAGAGTTCGGAGAAATGGGTGTTGGTCCCGTCGACCACGCCTAAGAAAGAGGCATCGTTCGACTGTGCATTGACGAAGAAATCCACGTAGCCGTCGTTGTTGAAGTCGTAGGCGTTCACCTCGGCGATACTGAGGTGATAAGTCTTCTGTTGCTGACCATAGTCGAGCACATATTCGTCGTTTGTGAAGTGGCTCACGACGAAACATCCACCGCCTTGGTTGAGCAGCACAACGTTGGCTTCGTCGTAGAGGCGTACACGATTTGCGTTTTTGTGATATCCCACTCCTACGATGTCGAGCAGTCCGTCGTTATTGAAATCAGCCACATCGCCGCTGGCTATCCATGCCATGTTGAAATCGCTGTCGCTGCCGTCGGGATTGACAAAGCTGACATCGGTCTTCGAGAAGGTGCCGTCGCCATATCCGAGGAAGATTCCTTCGTTGGAGATATGGTCTATCACGGGCTGGTCTTGCTTCCCTATGCCCGGTGTCTCGAAGACGACGATGTCCATGATACCGTCCTGATTAATGTCGCATGGAGTGATCGACGGGCGTATGGTGGCGTTGAAGGCAATGGCAGGCGTTGGGAACGTCAGTCCCGTTGCGCCCACCGAGGTCCATGTCTTGGCCACGGGATCATACATGAGCACGTGGTTCATGCGGTTGCGTTCCTGGTTGGATGTGCCTGGGGGGTTGGTGTTATAGTTACTTTCCCCTGCCATGACGATATCGCAGTGGCCGTCGCCGTCGAGGTCGACAGCGGTGGCCGTGCCATGGATGGAGCCCCATTCGGGATTGACGAACGAGGGCTTGACGATTGTCTGGGCTTTGAGGCTTGCACAGACTAAAAGCGCTGCAAGCACGAAGAAACATTTTTTCATCTTTGGGTTTATGTGTTGTGTTTATACTTCTTTTTCATTCATCAGCGTCCATTGGCTGCAGTACAAAGTACATATACTCGCAGTACAAAGGCCATGTACTCGCAGTACAAGGCTTATGTACTCGGAGTACAAAGCCCATGTACTGTTGCCGACATGTTCACCTGCGTCTGCCTTCTATGCTTTTTTCTCTATTGGAGCGGTTGCCAAGGCGCGGTTTTCGGCTGCTTCCATCAGCTCACGCTCGCCCGGTCCTTTGTCGTTGAGACCGCAGAGGTGGAGGATGCCATGGATGATCACCCGATGGAGCTCTTCTTCGTAGGTCTTCCCGAGCATCTCGGCATTGGAGGCCACCGTGTCGAGCGATATCACGAGGTCGCCGTTGATGACGTCGCCCTCGTCGTAGTCGAAGGTGATGATGTCGGTGTAATAGTCGTGGCCGAGGTACTGGCGGTTCACCTCCAGGATTTTCTCGTCGTCGACGAACATATACCCTACGTCGCCCACGCGTTTCCCATAGCTTGCTGCAACGCTGCGTATCCACGCCGTGGTAGCTCTTTTCTTTATCTTCGGCATGCTGATGCCGTCGCTGTTGTATGTAATCATTCTATTTCTTTTTCGGCAGGAATCTGCCCACATCCACTCCGTTATGCTCCAGTTCTCTCACCATTGTGGAGCTTACGCTTGCCAGTCCTGGCTCAGCAATAAAGAGCACCGTCTCCACTCCTGTGAGCTCGCGGTTGATGTCGGCCTGCGTGCGCTCGCTCTCGAAGTCGGCCACCGACCGCGTCCCTTTCACTATCACGTCGGCGCCGCATGCCCTGACGGCGTCGACCGTCAGACCGTCGTAGACCATCACTTCTACGCGCTTGTCGCCGGAGTAGATGCTCTCGATATTTGTCTTCCGCTCTTCCGTGGTGCGCGAGTAGTGCTTGCCGGCGTTGTTGCCTATGCCTATCACCACGCGGTCGAAGACCTTCAGCGCCCGTTCCACCACCGAGGCATGGCCGATTGTGAACGGGTCGAAGCTGCCTGCAAAAAATGCTTTTTTCATCCGAATAAATCTCCTTGCATTATACTTCCGTTATATGGATTACGCCCCAGATGGTCGTATGCCAACTGTGTGGCCACTCGTCCGCGTGGCGTACGCTTGATAAATCCTTCCATTATGAGGAACGGCTCGTAGACCTCCTCAACAGTGCCAGTATCCTCACCGATGGCAGTGGCGATTGTCGAAAGACCTACCGGACCGCCACGGAACTTATCGATTATTGTAACCAGAATCTTGTTGTCGATCTCGTCGAGGCCATATTGGTCGATGTTCAGCGCACCGAGAGCGACGCGTGTGATGTCGGGAGTGATGCGCCCGCTACCCTTCACCTGTGCAAAATCGCGCACTCGACGGAGCAGGGCGTTTGCTATACGCGGCGTGCCACGCGACCGACGAGCAATCTCAGCAGCGGCATCATCGTCAATGGGCACACGCAGTATCGACGCCGAGCGAAGGAGTATACGCTCTAGTACGTCGGGCTCGTAGTATTCCAAGTGCATGTTTATGCCGAAACGTGCGCGCAGAGGTGCCGTGAGCAGACCGCTGCGAGTGGTGGCACCCACGAGGGTGAACGGGTTTAGATCGATCTGTATCGAACGTGCCGAAGGACCTTTGTCGATCATGATGTCGATGCGATAGTCCTCCATTGCGCTATACAGATACTCCTCCACCACTGGCGACAGACGATGGATCTCGTCGATGAACAGCACATCGTTCTTCTCGAGCGATGTCAGCAAGCCTGCCAAGTCGCCCGGTTTGTCGAGCACAGGTCCGCTTGTAATCTTGAATCCCACGCCCAGCTCGTTGGCGATGATGTTGCTCAGTGTTGTCTTTCCCAGTCCCGGCGGACCGTGCAGCAATGTATGGTCGAGTGGCTCTCCGCGATATTTCGCAGCCTCGACAAACACCTCAAGGTTCTCCACCACCTTCTTCTGTCCGGCGAAGTCATCGAAGCGCAACGGTCGGAGAGCGTTCTCAAACTCACGTTCCGAGTTTGATAGCCTCTCGTTTCTTATGTCAAAATCTTCCGGCATTAAACTGAATGTTTTTTCTTTCCCTTGCAAAGTTAGTGCAAACCGAAGACAATTCAAAAAGAAATAGTATTTTTATTTTTGAATTGTTGAGGTGCAGCCTAACTTCAACGCCAGTTAAAGTTAGGTATAAAAATGAAGAATGAAGAATGAAAAGATTTGTCGAGCCTTTGGTGAGACCCTCTGACCAGAGGGGGGAAATGAAGAATTTTGCAAATGTAACTTTGAAGTTCTGACCTACGTAGCCTCGCGGGGAACCAACGATCGCTGTTTCGCAGCGAAGCGGAGAAGAGAAAGCAATATCAGAGAACTTCAGCTGAATTAAGAAAAATCAGCGACAGCCAATTGCCGAAGGGCAGCCTAACTTATTAAACCATGTCGGAAAAATGGTTGCAAGGAGAGTGCAAGAAAGATGCTACAATGGTGATGAGGGAAAGAAGCGGGGCTATTTGCCGTTCACATTAATCCTTATACCTACCTTGACTGACGGTGCAAGCGGATGGTCTTTATAATAATGTTTCAGTTCGGTATTGTCCTTGAAATAATATCCTAAGCTCGGTTCGAGATATGCGCTCACTCCCTCAGTGAACCGATACTCTGCGCCCACGGCGGCGTTCACCGACAGTTGCAGAGGTTTTTCGCTTATGTCGCTATGGCTTTTGATGTTTTTTTCACCATCCACCTCGGTGGTGATATTGCCTGTTCCTTTCACGCATTTCTCTATTGCTGCCCCGCCCGAGGCATACACGTTCAGCGCCTTTCCGCACACGATGTTGTACTTTGCCGCGACGGGAATGCCCACATAATGGAGCCGTTGCTTAATGAAACGCACCACGTTTTCCTCCTCTTCCGATATGTCGGAGTAGAGATAAGTGTACGACAGTCCGCTCTCCACGGTCCATCTGCGGTTTAGCTGATAGCCGACATTCAGTCCCACACGCACGGGCAGATGGTGGCTGGCTGTGCTATTCACGACATTTGTCATGCTTAAATAACCGAATTCATTGTCTTCTGAAAAAATGTTATGACCTGTGCCTCCTTGGAAATTCCCTGCGTATGTATAGGTTCTGTAGCTCTCGTAGTTGTCTTTCCCGTTGTCAACAATGCCACCGGCAAAGTCGAGTCCCAAGGTCAGCCTGCTCTCCTTTCTTGCCTTTGGCCGTTTGTCGGCGAGCATTGGCGACTGATGTTCGTGCCGCTGAGTGGCGCGAGGCGTCGGTTTGTCAGTAGATGCGTCGCCGGTGACGGGCTCGGCAATATCTGGCGACGATGTCTCTTCAATCGTGCTTTCGGTTTCTGGTGCTTCGTCTGAAACAGTATCTGGCGTTACAGAGGATGTGCTGGTTATCATCTGGGCTACTACTTTCTGCGGCTCTGCAGCGTCATAAGGCTCATCTGCAGGCTGCTCGCTACACGCTACGCTGTTGTCTGCTGTGATGACATCCACAGGCGCTGTCGCCACTTCCCTGTTCGGCATCATCAGTCCTCCCACCACGACGGCGGCTGCTGTCATGGCGGCTGCAATCGCCATGGCTATTCTCCTGCGCGGTGCCCTGCCTCGGTCTATCTCCCCGGCAATGCTCTCCCAAAGCCCCTCGGGAGGCTCCATCGTGTGCCCCTCGAGCCTCTTTCCGAGTCTTTCAGCCCATTCCTCTTTCATATCTTTTTCTTTCTTAATTCTTTGATTTTTCTTGCCAGCAACGCCTTTGCATGATGCAACTGCGACGCCGACGTCGCCTCTTTTATGCCGAGCATCTGTGCTATCTCGCGATGACTGTAGTCTTCGAAGGCATAGAGATTCAGCACAGTGCGATAGCCATCGGGTAATTGCCTGATAAGCAGATGCAATTCGTCGGGTGAGACAATCTCCACATCGGGCTCGTCGTCGGCTATCTCCTTGCCCTGCATGCCCCCGCTCACCATCATATTCAACCTGTTGCGCTCGCGAAGGAAGTTGAGCGCGCGGTTCACCACTATGCGTGTCGCCCAGGCCCGCATCGACCCTTCGCCGGCATAATGATATTTATCCATCTGAGTGAATATCTTCAGGAAACCGTCGTGGAGCACGTCGCTCACATCGTCGGCGTCCGACAGATAGCGATGGCACACAGACGACAGATGCCCTATATATTTTCTATAGAGCACACCCATGGCAGCTTTGTCGCCTGCGCGTATCTTCATGGCGAGCTCCCGCTCGTCAACAGTACCCAAGGAGGGTTGTTTTGCCATCTGCAGTGACCGTTTTTATTCCTTCTTTTAATATATAAACACAAAAATAAGAAAATCTTGTATCTGCGAACAAAAAATCTGAAAAATAATGGCGATGATATAGCAGTTTACCTATATAGCACTGAAAGTGCGACAGAGGGCAGGCAGGTGGTGAGCGAAGCGTAACCCCTGTAACTATTGCACAAAGCAACAAGTACCGAAGGTACGACAGACTCTGTCACCCCTTCGGGGTTTGCACAATAATGGCTCACGACATATCAGGGGTTGCGTGCTTCGCACTACACACCCTGCCTATGTTCTCCACACCCCTTCGGGGTTTATATGATAATAGGCGATGATAATAATAGGACGACTCCCATATTATTCCCAAAATAATCTTTATCATGCGTACATGACTCGGTACATGGTGCATGTACTCGCAGTATAACGTTCGTGTACTGTCAGTACAAACACCATGTACTCCCAGTACAAAGCACATGTACTGCAGAAAACAATCATATACGAAAAATTAAACTAAACGTATAATCATTATAAACAAAAAGTTTTTTTTGCAAAGAATCAGTTTTTCTCGGCAACAAAACAAAACTACCGGCTCCGTCCCAGAAGTCGTCATCTCCTTTCGACAAAGCCTCTTCTGTGCCGTCGGTGGGATCGGTGGGTAGCGTTGTCTCACTACCCGTCAGCAATGAAATACCTTGGAGCAGCAACAATCTCGTCGCCGGCTGCTCATATGTTCTCTTCTCAATCATATATAGTTGTTTTCTATCTTCTTAATCATCAATCAGCCCCAAACAGGGGCAAAAACTCAAATGCCTAGTCGTTCGTTCACAACTGATGTCTTTGTGTCAAATTGGACAGATATTATTACTATATCTTTGCATAATTATAAAAATATTTCTTTCACGAAAGAAAAAGTTAAAAAAGTGACTTTTCGAGCCCTCATACACGCCCAAACAGCTCTTCCGCCACACATCGAAGCGCAATCAGACACTTTTCTCCAGTCTCTATTCTCAACTGTCTTTCCACAGCAAGAAACACCAACAACAAAAATTTTGCTAGCAAAATTCTCATTAACCGGGCTCTTTAATCGAAAAAGAAAGCCTCTTTAATCGAAATTTTGCTAGCAAAATTTTCAATAAGCAATTTGTCTGTCTCCCGACACTCTTGATATCGTTCACAAAAAAGAGGCTTCGCAACGCTATTTGGAAGCCTCTGTTACGGCGACAGAAGGCAGAGCCGTCTCTGTCGTAGAATTTTTAAATAAACCTAAACTCTTCACCGCATGGCACGCGGGCGATGAATGGGATAGCGACGATGGAGTTACTTTACGCCGATTTCGCGCAGCAGTCGCTCCGCATGGCCCCAGCGGTCCATCATGAATGCTACGAAGCGTATGTCGACGCCGATGCATCGTGCCAGACGGTGGTCGAAGTTGATGTCGGAGGAGAGGCTGTCCCAGTTGCCGTCGAAGGCAAGTCCGATGAGTCGTCCCTTGCCGTCGAACATCGGCGAGCCTGAGTTGCCGCCGGTAATGTCGTTGTTGGTGAGGAAGCAGAGCTGCATCTTGCCGGTGGTGGTGTCGGTGTATGGTGCGAAGTCGGTGGACGAGAGCAGCTGCTTCATGATCGGCTCGGCCTGATAGTCGATTATCTCCTCGCCGCGGTTCATCTTCTCCACGAGGCTCTCGGCCGTGGTGTAGTAGCCTGAAGGCTTGCCACCGAGTTCGAAACCGCCTACCTGCCCATAGGAGAGCCGCATGGTGAAGTTAGCATCGCTGTAGTGGGGCATGTCTTCTTCCATTCTCAGCTTTGCTGCGCAGAGGTAGCGTTCCTGCTCGGCGATGTCGTCGTAGGTGCCGAGGATTTCCGACCGGAGGAGTCCGAGGACCTCAATGAGGTCGATGCCCATCTTCACTCCTGGGTCGTTCTCGTAGCGCTTCTTGTTGACGAAGAGTTTCTTGCCGCTCTTCATCAGGAGCGACTTCTTGTAGAGATGGTCTACATACTTCGTATAGTTGCCGGCAAAGCGCTGGTCGATAGTCTTGTAGAAGTCGGGCAGGTATTTAGCATCGACGTGCTCGCGGTAGTTCTTCAGCAGTGCTGCAAGCACTTCCTTGTCGAGGGCTGCGTCCCACTCGCTGCTGTTGTCGGCAAACACGGCATACTGCTTCTTCGGGTTGTTCTCAGGCCCTTGCAGCTCGAGGCTATTGGTCTTGAAGGCTCTCGTAGCAAACTCATTCGTGCGGAAGAAGGTCTCGTTGAAGTACATGAATGTCTTCATGGCCTCGAATCGCTTTGCGTAGAGTTGCTTCATCTTGTCGAAGTCGAGTCTTCCTTTCAGATATCCAGTCGCATCCTGCCATCTTGCAATGCGATTCTCATACTCTTGTTTCTGTCCGACGATGCCGATAGAGTCGATACATTTGTTCATGCCTATGGAGTTTTTCCAGTAGTTGGAGCTCTGGGCATATTTCGAGTCGTACTTGATGCGCACAGCCTCGTCAGCCCGCATGTGACGTATCATGATGTCCTGTTTCACACCCCGCACCTGTGCCCGTGGCTCGTTCTGCGCATTGCGCATTTCGCTGATACCGTAGGAGGAGAGGTATCGCTCGGTGCTCCCGGGATAGCCTATCGTCATGGCATAGTCGCCGTCTTTGTAGCCTTCCATCGACACAGGCGCCCAGTGCTTGGGATGATATGGCACATTGTTTTTGGAATACTCGGCCGGGCCGTTGGTCTTCGGGTCGGCATAGATGCGGAACACGGAGAAGTCGCAGGTCTGACGGGGCCACATCCAGTTGTCGGTCTCACCGCCGAACTTGCCCATCGACTTCGGGATGGTGAACACGAGCCGGAGGTCGGTGAACATCTGATATGTGGTGGCATAGAACTCGTTCCCTTCGTAGAAAGCGTCGAGCTCGACATGCATCGAAGGGTCAACCTGCTTTATCGAGTCGGTCATGGCGTTCTGCAAGGAGTCGAGAAACAGCTCCTGCTGGTCGCTGGTCATGGTGTAATAGCCGGCAGCAATGATGCGGTCGGTCACTTTCTTCTGGTCGATCATGAACGAGACGAACATGTTCTCGTTGGGCAGTTCTTCCTCGAAGGTCTTTGCATAGAATCCGTTGAGCATGTAGTCGTGCTCCACCGTGGAATGAGAACGGATGGCCTCGAAGCCACAGTGGTGGTTGGTGAACACAAGGCCGTCGCTGCTCACAACAACTCCCGAGCAATAGCCGGAGAAGTTGACGACGCAGTTCTTTATGGCACCGTCGCCCTGATAGAGCCCCTCGTAGGGCAGCTGGAATCCCTCCTCCACCATCTTCTCATAGACAGCACGGGGAAGATCATAGAGTGTCCACATGCCTTCATCGGCATGGGCTGTGCTCATGCCAAGCATGGCAATGAGCGAGAAT
Organism: Prevotella sp.; assembly: GCA_017477435.1. GTDB lineage: Bacteria > Bacteroidota > Bacteroidia > Bacteroidales > Bacteroidaceae > Prevotella. The sequence goes on along the minus strand of JAFUVV010000027.1, from coordinate 50,042 downwards.
AATACTTTCTTCATAACTAATATTTTGTGATTATTGTTTTCGCTTCCTTCGGATTATCCGAATTATCCGGAAAAACCGGAATGACTGGATTATTATCTAAAATACTTGCCGACGACAGGGAGGCTCTTCAGCGGCAGATCGCGCTTCACGATGACCGCCAGGAAGACCAGCAGCAACAGCGTGTTGACCACCAGGGCTGCCCATAGCGGCAGATGGGCATTGCACTGCGTCATCATGACGAAGAGCACGGCCGTAAGTGAAAAATAGAATGCTATCGACTTCAGCGGATAATTGATGGGATAGTACTTCTGTCCTGCAAAATAGGAAATCACCATCGACACACCATAGGCAGCGAAGCCGGCCCAAGCACAAGCCATATAACTGAAGCGGGGAATGAACAGTATGTCGACCACGATGAGCACCACGGCCCCGATGCCCGAGAACCAGGCTCCCCAGATGGTGCGGTCGGTGAGTTTATACCAGAACGAGAGGTTGAAGAATATTCCGAACATAATCTCGGCTGCCATCACGATCGGCACCACGCGCAGCCCTTCCCAGTAGCTCTCGCCGACAAGATATCGCAAAATGTCCATATAGCCAACGACGGCAAGGAAGGCCAGCAGAGTGAATATGATGAAATATTTCATTGCCTCGGCATAGGTCTGTTTGCTGTCTTTATCCTTGCTGCGACCGAACACGAACGGCTCGTAGGCATAACGGAACGCCTGGGTTATCATCACCATTATCATCGCAATCTTTATGCAGGCACCATAGATGCCGAGCTGCGCATGCGCCTCTTCTGCCGAACCGTCGTAGAGATAAGGGAACAGTATCTGCGATGCAGCCTGATTCAGCTGTCCGGCCAGTCCCATCACGAGCAGCGGCCAGGCATAACCAAGCATGCGCTTGCAGGTGCTGCGGTCGAACCCGAACCGGATGCCACGCAGCTCCTTGCCGAGCAGCAGCATCTTCACAAACGAGCAGAAGATGTTGATGTAGAACACCCACACCACCTCGAGCGTGAACTGCGAGTCGTAGATGCCGAAAGGATTCCACTCAAGTGCCGGCAGCAGAATAAGATATACAAGATTGAGAACGATGTTCAACACAATGTTGAAAATCTGTATCGATGCGAATTTCACCGGTTTGTGCTGATAACGCAGATACGCCATCGGAATGGCCACAAAAGCATCTATGGCCACCGTGACGAACATCACCCATACGTATTCCGGATGGTCGCTGTAGCCCATAATGCCGGCCAACGGCTGAAGGAATACGCTCACGATGGCGGCAAACACAAGCGATGTAGTGGCCACCATGCGCAACGTTGTCGAATAAACACGCTGCGGATTCTCTCCTTCCTTGCTCATAAAGCGGAAGAAGGTGGTCTCCATGCCGTACGTCAGCAAAATGATGAGAAGCGACACGTAGGCATAGACGTTGGTGATGATGCCATACTCGCCACCGGCAGCAGCAAAACGCTTAGTCTGGATGGGCACCAGCAGGTAGTTGATAAAACGTGCAACAATGCTGCTAAGCCCGTAGATAATCGTATCTTTTAATAAACTTTGTAGTTTCATAAAGGTAAGGAGTTAGGTAAGCCCCCTAACCGGAGAAAATGTAAAATGTAAAGTGTAAAATGTAAAATGTAAAATGTTGAGCCCAAAGGGTTTTCGTTATCGTTAACGTTATCGTTTATGAATTATGAGACTTGTCAAACGTAAGTGATACCCACAGACCGCAAGGGAAGTAATTATGCATTATTAAAAGAACATATAACAAATTGCTATTGCTGCTATTACCCCTGCGAGGTCGGCCAGGAGTCCGCATGCCACTGCGTGACGGGTGTAGCGTACGCCTATGCTACCGAAGTAGACAGCCAAGATGTAGAACGTTGTATCCGTGCTCCCTTGGAAGATGCACGACAGACGTCCGGCAAAGGAGTCAGGCCCGAAGGTTGTCATCGTGTCGACCATCATGCCGCGTGCCCCGCTCCCTGAAAGCGGTTTCATCAGTGCAGTGGGCAGTGCATCGACAAACGAAGCATCGAAGCCGATGCTGGAGAACAGCCATCGTATGCCGTCCATTAGCGCTTCCATTGCTCCCGAAGCACGGAACACGCCGATGGCCACGAGTATGGCAATCAAGAACGGAATGATGCGCACAGCAGTAGTGAAGCCTTCCTTAGCTCCCTCGATGAACGCGTCGTAGCAGTTGATGCGCTTACGGATGCCAGAGAGGATGAACGTGATGATTATCACCATCAGCAGGATATTCGCCACAGAGAGGCTCACCTTGTTCATCAGCACTTCGTCCATGCGTGAAAAGCCCCATATGATAGCCGCCACAGCCAGGCACATACCGCCCAGAGTGAGTATCATCGTGCGGTTCAGGAGATTTATCCTCTGATAGACAGACGTGACTATGATGCCTGCCAGCGTAGCGAAGAACGTAGCAAGCAGGATGGGGATAAACACATCGGTAGGCTGGGCAGCACCGAGCTGAGCACGATAGGTCATGATAGAGATGGGGATGATGGTCAGCCCGCTCGTATTCAGCACGAGGAACATTATCATCGGATTCGTTGCCGTGTCCTTCTTCGGGTTCAGTGTCTGCAACTGTTCCATCGCCTTCAGTCCGAGCGGAGTAGCTGCATTGTCGAGCCCAAGCATGTTGGCAGCGATATTCATGAAGATACTCCCCGAAGCCGGGTGATCCTTCGGAATATCGGGGAAGAGTTTCGTAAACACCGGACTGAGCAACCGAGCCAGCGCGTTTATCAGTCCGCCTCGCTCGCCTATCTTCATTATTCCAAGCCACAGCGAGAGCACGCCGGTGAGACCCAACGAGATCTCAAACGCCGTCTTCGACGTCTCAAAGGTCGACGATATCATCGCTGGGAATACATCGAAATCGCCGAAGAACACTAGCTTCACTATCCCCACAACGAAGGCAATCATGAAGAAAGCAATCCAAATATAGTTCAGTACCATTTTCTTTTTTCTTTATTGTTTCTGTCAATTTCAGTAAAGAGGCTCTTTGATGCCATTAAAAGGCCTTTTTAATGCCGCTAAAGAGGCTCTTTAACGCGGGATAAGAGGCTCTTTAATAATGGCTTGATATTTAGTATGTTGCAAGGCCGGAATCACTTTGTCGTCGTCATCCGCTCGCGAATGAGTTTCGACTGCCGCAGGAGGTCGTCGTAGTGCAGGCGGTTGATTCCGGTGGCTGTTGCTGCCTGCTGCCGACAGTAGTCTTCGATGCGGTCGAGATGTTGTGCCACATAGAGATTGACATCGTCGCGTTGACGAATAGCAGCGAGCCCACTGGCGGGAGGATTGAGAATGGAATTCACCGTAGCGAGGTAGGCATTCTCGAGCTCGCGGCGACACTTGTTCTGCATCTCGTCGTCGGACGTGAGGGGCAGCCAGAGCACATCGAAGAGGTCGTTGAGATATTGCTCTACGCTATAGGCATCGGCAGAGCGGAAGGAGTCGTTGAGGATGGTCGTGAGGAGCGACGGCGAGAACACGCGTTCGAGGGCACTGCGCTGAATGTTGCGTATCTCGACGGCGGTGTTGAGTCCCGTCTTCTGAGTGATTTCGGTCGGGAAGAGCCACATGGGAGCGGTGAATATGTTGCGCCCGATATACTGCAGGGCTTCGCGCTGGATAGTGGCAGGGACAACTTCGTAGGGTGTCTCGCCAGGACGGTTATTGATGTATTGCCCGCCAATGTTCTTCAGCACGTGGCGCATGTAGCGACCGAACTGATCGCGAACGCTGGCATACATCTCGCGGAGGTCGCGATACTGTGAGTTTTTCTCTTCTGTCCACTTGGGCAGTGAGGTTATGATGCGCTTGAGATTGAGTATTCCATATTCGTTGGCTTTCATGTTGTTGTCGCCGAGGTCTTCTGTCTGTTCACGCGGATCGGCGCTGGTGCCCTCGCCAGAGAACCACAGACGGCGGTTCTTCTCAAGCACGCGGGTGGTCTCCTCCATGAGTTTCTCTTTCTCTTCCTGTTCATCCTTGAACTCGGGGCGATATTGGTATCCCCACTTGATGGCCCACTTGTCGTAGTCGTTTATACGTGGGAACAGTCCTCGCGGCGAGACATTGTCTTCTGGCTGGGCCACGTAGTTGAAGCGTGCATAGTCCATGATGGAAGCCGTGTGTCCGTGTTGCTCCACCCACCGCTTGTCGCGTAGCTTCTCTACAGGCGTCGCACTGCTGGCTCCCATATTGTGACGCAGTCCGAGGGTGTGTCCCACCTCGTGGGAGGAGACGAAGCGTATGAGCTCACCCATGAGGCGGTCGTCGAACTTCATGGTCTGTGCACGCTTATCGAGAGGGCCGCACTGGGTCATGTACCATTTTGTGAGCAAGTTCATTACGTTGTGATACCAGCAGATGTGACTTTCGATTATCTCGCCGCTACGAGGGTCTACGACACACGGACCATAGGCATTCTCTATCTCGGCAGGCAGATAGCGAAGCACGCAGTAGCGGGCATCGTCGACGCTCATATTGGGATCGTTGGGCCACTCACGCCCCTGGATGGCATTCTTGAATCCTGCTGCCTCGAAGGCAACGTTCCAGTCGTTGATTCCCTGTATGAGATATGGCACCCATTTCTTCGGTGTGGCTGGGTCGATATAGTATATAATAGGCTTTACCGGCTCCACAAGCTCGCCACGACGATAGGCAGCAACATCCTTTGGCACAAGACGATGACGGGAGATGAAGCTCTCGCGATCGGTCTTATGCTGATCGTCGCTGAAGAAGGTCACGCGGTTGGTGAAGTAGCCTACGCGTTCATCCCAAAGTCGCATACGCATCGGGGTGTCGGGAAGACGGATGATAGACGTGTTTAGTCCCACGGTCATCGACCCCGTCTGTGCTGCCGGCGACGATCCGCCGGAGGAACCGTAGGTGATGGTGGAGACGACTTCGATGTTGATGGGAAACACTTTAAGGGTGTCGATGAACGAACGGTCGGCAATCATTCCTCCTATTTTCAGGGCGCTCGAGGCTCCCTTCGAAATACCGATGAGGCTGTTGCCGCCCTTGAGCAGGGAGGTGACTTCGATGAGACTCTTCGTGGAATCAGGATTTTCGCCGATTATCTTGAATGATGCCACGATAGGATCAACGGTTGAAGCACGAAGTGTTTTCGAGATGGCATCTTTTTCATCGGCTATCTGCGAGAGTACGTATGCCCGAAGAAGCATCGTCTTCTTGTCGCGTTTCTCGAAGTATACCGTTGCCTCATTGGCTTCCTCGCCTGCAAACTTACCGAAGTTTTGCGGCACGGCTGTATAGCGGGTGACGGAGAGGAGATACTTTCCGAGCATGGAGTCGGGCACTTCGAAGTACCACTTGTCTTCTATATGGCGCACGGTGAAGAGTCCCTCCATCTTGGTGGAGTCTTTCTTAATAAGCTCTTCGTAGTCGTTTTTCTTCTTCTCTTCTTTCTTCTTGCCAGAGTCGACTTTCGTCGTATCGCTCTTTGCTGCGATAGTGTCTTGCGGGATAGTATCGGACACTGACGAAAGGAACGAAATACTTGTTGCTGCCTGACTGCATGTAGCTATCAGCAACAGTGCGATGATGTGGATGATGTGTCGCTTCATATTTTCATATTTTAGTTTATTTCATCTTTTTTTCTCTTTGCCTCTTTTCAGTCGCATGAAGAGTTGGAATAAGGCAGGCAGTACGATGAGCATCGAGAAGCCTACATAGAGGAGGGCCTTGTTGGCGTCGCCTCCGCAGATGTCGGTAAGCGAAGCATCGGCCAGATCGGGACGCAATCGAGTGACGATGTATGCTATAGTATTGTTCGACCAGTGGAACACGATGCCTGGGAAAATACTGCCGGTGCGGTAGTACATCCACCCGAGAAGGAGTCCGAGGAGAGCAGCGTTCGCTCCCTGTGCCATATTCATGTGGGCAGCACCGAAGATGACGGCAGAAATGACTATCGGTATCCAATGCATCTGCCGGCTGAATATCTTCAACAACTGTCGCAGTATTGCCCCGCGGAATACAACCTCCTCAGCCCACGGAGCGAGAATGGCAAGAGTGAAATAGCCATAAGGAGTGGAGCACATGTCGGTGAACATCTTTTCTACTGCCTCGGGCATTTCCAGATGCAACTGTTCCTGCATCCACATCGAAGGAATGACAAGTCCGAGCGAGAGGATTATTACCCAGAATACAACGCCCCACGGCCGGCTGGCGAGATAGTCGCGTGACCATAATGTCCACCTAGCCCTGAGGAAAATCAGAATGGTGATGAGGCTGGAGACGATGTTGCTCACTATCAGTCCGGTAGTACTGATCTCTTTCAATGAAGCTCCCCCATTGGCAGCAATACTTTTCATGTCGCCACCCGCAATGAGGACCTCAGCAATGGAGACTGCGTATGTGACGAAAATCTGAATGAGGAGGAAGACAACCATGTACCATACGATTTCACCCGACATTCTCAAGAGTGATTTTTGTTTCATATCTTCCGATGTTTAATTGTTTCCAGTACTTTTTCCTTGTCGTTTCTGAGCTGTCGCTCCAACTGCTGTTCACTGTTGAAGCGTTGCTCGGTGCGAATCCTTTTTATAAATTCTACGATGATCGTCTCGCCGTAGATATCACGAGAGAAATCGAAAATATTTGTCTCGATTGTAGTTGTCTTTCCACCGAATGTCGGTCGGCAACCGATGTTTGTCATCGAGTCATGTCGCTCGCCATCGCTGGTCTCTACTATCGTAGCATATACTCCACAGGCAGGGATGAGTTTTCCTATTGTTGCAGGATTGAGGTTTGCCGTCGGGAATCCGAGCGAGCGTCCGACATGAGTCCCTTCTGTCACAATGCCACTAAGGCGATATTCATACCCAAGAAGACTATTTGCCTCTTCTATATCGCCAGCGGCAATCTTTTTTCTGATGACCGACGAACTTACATGACGGCCATCTTCCGTCAATTCATTACACTGGATAACCTCGATTCCAAGTTCTTTGCCATAAGCCTGATAATCGTCGAACCCTTCTTGCCGGTTATGACCAAAACGGTTATCGTAGCCGATGACAAGTTTCCCGACACCGTACTTGTCGCGGAGTATCGTTTTCATGAAATCGTGAGCTGTCATCTTTGCCATCTCAGAGTCGAAATCGAGGACGACACAATGATCTATCCCAGCCTTCTTTATCAACGAAATTTTCTCGTCTGTAGTATTGAGCAATTCAGGCACAAAGCTGCTACCCACCACCAGCCGCGGGTGGCGACTGAAGGTTATCACCATCGATTCCATCTCCGACTCACGTGCCACGGCGAGCACATCGTCGATGATATGCCTATGGCCGAGATGCACTCCATCGAAGAATCCTATCGTAGCAACTTTTGACAATCCCGCTCCCACTTTTTTATTTTTATAATTTCAAAATTTCCTTCATCCAATCTGTGCCGCTTGTCTCGTGGATGGTCCTGTAGCCCACAGCAGCTGCCGACATGCAATTTGTCAGGGAGTCGTCGATGAAAACAGTCTCTTCGGCAACGATTTCCGCTGTATCTCTGACATATTCGAATATTTCTCTCTGCGGCTTGGCAAGATGTATCTCGTAGGAAAGAAACAACTGCTCGAAATATTTCCGGCATCTGATATCGTCGCAGTGGAAGAAATCCGTCGCACTCTTCTGCCAATGAATGTCGTTGGTATTGCTCAACAAGAACAATCTGTACTTGCCTGATAATGATTCCAACAACGCGAGCTTTTCGTCACTCACAGGACTCAACAGTTCGTTCCACGCCCATGATATCTGCTCGTCGCTGGCAGCACAACAGCATATTCTTCTCACCTCGTCGCAAAATTGCCGGGTAGATATTCGCCCCAGCTCTTGCTCCAGGAACAGGTCCTCCACTCGGTGGTCTCTGACATATCCCGCCACTTCACCGCATCCGATCTCCTCAAATGCTCTTATGCAGCGCTGACTATCGAGTCCGACAAGCACACCGCCGAGGTCGAAGACAATATTCTTTATCTCTTTCTTTTCCATAATCTTTCTATCTCTCCTATCCATAGCACCGCCGACGTAGCTGCCATTATCGTCAGCCATTCACCGAACGTCAATGGCACAGTGCGGAATATGCGTCCGCCGAAACTGACTATCATGACCTGTCCCGCCACGATCAGCAACAAGACAAGCAGCATGCCTCCGCTCCTGCCGATGTTGTGGAAAGCGGAATGGGTCGATCCTAACGATTTTGCATTGAACAGATTCCAAAGTTGCAACATCACGAATGTCGTGAAGAATATCGTCAGCTCGTGCACATCGACTCCTGCCGAACCGCGACGCTCGCAATAGATGAGCATTGCGAACATGACAACAAAGAATATCAACGCTGTGACGACAATCCGCTTGCCTATCAACCTGGTGATGATGAAGTCGGAGGTCTGTCGCGGCTTCTCTCTCATCACTTCGTGCGAAGGTGGCAGCGACGCTAAAGCAAGAGCTGCAAAGGTGTCCATTATCAGGTTCACCCAGAGTATCTGTGTCACCGTGAGCGGCATTTCCGTACCTATTATCGAGCCTCCCACGACGAGCAGCAAGGCCGAAAGATTGACCACAAGTTGGAAGAAGAGAAAACGTTGTATGTTCTTGTATAGCGAACGTCCCCACATGACGGCTTTCGAAATCGACCCGAAAGAGTCGTCGAGCAAAGTTATGTCACTTGCACTCTTTGCCACGCTCGTTCCCGAGCCGAGCGACAGTCCCACGTGAGCATGATGGAGAGCAGGGGCATCGTTGGTGCCGTCGCCTGTCACTGCCACCACATTCCCTCGCTGGCGAAGAAGGTCGACAAGGCGTTGCTTGTCGTGTGGACGGGCGCGGCTCATCACCACAAGACGCCCGGCTCTCTCCAGTGCCTCGACGTCAGAAAGGCCGCCCCACTCTTTTCCTGTGATGACAGCATCTGCATCGACTTTGCCATCCTTCGGCAATATTCCAATCTGACGCGCTATCTCGGCAGCCGTGGCAGCATTGTCGCCCGTCACCATCTTCACCTCGATACCGGCATCACGACATTCCTCCACAGCTCCGGGCACATCCTCCCTCACGGGGTCGGAGATAGCAACTATGGCCTGCAATGTATATCCGTCGTGAGGCAGGTTTGCTTCCGTAAGCCGTTCGGCAACCGAGCGATTCTTCCGACAAAGAGCCAGTGTGCGCATGCCACGCTCAGAAAGGCTCCTAATACTTTCCCTTGCGGCCTTGGCCTCAAACGGCGACCGTTGGTCTCCCCGAAGGAGAACTCCGTTATGATTATCGTTATCGGTAACGTTTTCACACATCGTCAGCACAATCTCTGGTGCTCCCTTCACGAAAATGAAGTCGCGGGTAGCCGTGGCCATATACTTCTTCTCTGTTGAAAAAGCGACCTGTCCGTATGTGGGATTATCCCTGCGCAGTTCTTTATAGTCAATTCCATTCTTCTCAAGCCAACGTAGCATCGCCACCTCAGTGGGATTACCGATATTCTTGTCGCGATTCAGTTCGGCCGTAGAGTTCACACTCATGGCCTCAGCTATCCCGTCGCCGTCGAATACAATCACCTCGCTCACCGTCATCTTGTTCTGCGTGAGCGTCCCTGTCTTGTCGGTACAAATCACGTTCACCGCCCCCATTGTCTCACTTGCCTGCAGTGTACGCACGAGATTGCCCGTCGCCAGCATGCGCTTCATGTTCAGCGCCAGACTCAGCGTCACCGCCATGGGCAACCCTTCGGGCACCGCCATCACAATGAGTGTCACGGCCATCATGAAATATTTCAGCACCGTGTTTGCCATCATGAGCCAGTCGCCATCACGCCACGGAGCTGGATTTGAAACTATGTCGTGTATAAGAATCGTCAGGAAAGCCGTCACGGCAATAGCCGATCCTACCTTCGATATGAGCGTTGCCAGACGATTCAGCTGGCGGTTGAGCGGTGTCTCGATGCTTACAGCCTCAGCACTATGCCGCGCCACCTTGCCTATTTCCGTCATATCGCCTACGGCAGTGACACGCATCACACCACGTCCGCTCAGTACCAACGACGATCTGAGCAGCCAGTCGGCAGGATATGCACCCTCACTGTTTACGTCAACGTCACCGTTTTCGTTATCGTTCCCGTTATCGTTTTCGTTATCGTTATCGTTTCTCTTCTCCGTCATCGGCTCACCCGTCAGCGTACTCTCGTCTACCATCAACTCGCTCGACTCCACGAGTCGGCCGTCGGCAGGGATCTCGTCGCCAGTCTCAACAATCACCACATCGCCGACAACCACATCCTTGCGCATAATCTCCGTCACCTCTCCATCGCGTACAACCTTCACCGCCTGCTCCTCGCCAAGAGCAGAGAGAATGTCGAACTTCTTCTGAGCGTCTACCTCGAAGACGAATCCCACGGTGGTGGCGAGCAGGATAGCTGCAAGGATACCGATGATCTCGACGAAGTCGCCCGACGCCATTGACAGTGCGAGCGAGATGGCTGCAGCCACGAGCAATATCTGGATGATCGGGTCCTTATACTTCTCAACATAAAGCGCCCACAGCGACTTACGTCGTTGCGGCGTCAGCACGTTCTGTCCATGCAGGGCACGGCTCTGCAAGGCCTGCTCGGTTGTGAGACCTTTCATCATCATCGTCATCGTTTTCGTTCCCGTTTTCGTTATCGTTTACGTTATCGTTCCCGTTATCGTTTACGTTATCGTTATCGTCTCTATCACCGTGCGAAGGTAGTCATTTTTTTTCATTCCGACACGATAATATGCATGAAAAAAACAGAGTTGGTCTTTGAGGCCAACTCTGTTTCGCATATTTTCGCAATTTGCAGCTTTCTGTTTGCTGCTGTTTTCACTTTACCAGGGTTTTGCTCGTCCTTGTACCGTCGGAGCCCGGTGTGATGCAGATGAGTATGCCATGGTAGCTCTCAGGATGCACGACTCGCATGCCTTGAAGGTTGTAGTACTCCGCCGGCTGCCCTACTTTGCTGGTGATGATGTCATCGATGGCTGTGGTCATGGGCTTGTTGACACGGACTATTATATCTCTCTTGAGCGGTTTGACATTGTTCTGGCTGGAGGCTTCTGCCTTGGTATAGCCTGCCACACTCTGCCATGGCAGGGCGATGGTGGCAGTGAGCGTGATGTCACCCTCGAAGGCATCGCTGGTGAAGGAGGCTTCGGTACCGCTGATGGTCAGCCCGTCGTAACTCGACGTCCACGTGACACTGGCGGGTGCCCCGACATGGAAGTCGGTGGTGATGATGCCTGTCTGGGCATCGACATCGGCTGGTACTACGGCAGCCGCATAGAGGAGAGCATAGGGGTTCTCCTTCTGCGATGTGAGGATGGGATAGCAGTAGTCGCCAGGAGAAGAGAAGCTACCACTGACCTGTGTTTGGCATAGCTCGGCGGCACTACGTCCCTCTTGGTCGGCTTCTGTCTCGACGATAGCATCGGTATTGATGCTGTTGAGATAGTAGCAGTTTTCGAGGGTGTCGACTGCTTGTGCAAGGGTATCGCCAAGAATATAGCCATGCTCTCGCCAGACACTGCCGTTGCGAGTCATGTGCACACCGACGATGTGTCCGCACGAGTCGGGCAGTGCGCTCTGTATCTCGCCGACATTATAGCATCCATCGAGATTGTGAACGTGGTTGGGATTGTCTTGAGCAGCATTGCGGTATGGGGTACCGATAATGCCACCGACACGCGACATTCCCTTCAGCGGTCCGGCGTTGTAGCTGTCGACAATGTGTCCGGCATAGTGTCCTCCGATGCCACCGACTGAGTGGGAGGCACTGTTTCCGGTGCCTGCAGTAGTGGCTGTTGAGATAATGTCGCCGACATTGAAGCATCGGCTTATCCGTGCACCGTAGGCTGAGTAGCCGGCAATGCCTCCAGCGCGGTTGCTGGCTGTTATAGTGCCGGCGTTCCAGCAGTTGTCTATCGGCCGGTCGATGGCTGCATTGCCTACGATGCCGCCCACCCAATAGCCGCCAGCGACTTCACCGAGGTTATAGCTGTTGATGATATATGAGAGTTGACTGCGATTCTGTATCTGTCCGATAATACCGCCGCTGATGTGTTGCGTGTTGTTTATCGTGCCCGTGTTCCAACATGAGTCGATTGCAACCACATTACCGAATCCCAGCACTCCGCCCAGGGTCATGTTGGCTGCTGCCGTGGCAGTGACACTTCCGGTGTTGTAGCAGCGTTTGAAGAGCATTGCTCGTTCTATGGTGTCGGCAGTCTGTCCCACGTAGCGTCCTGCTATGCCGCCTGCAGAGTTGCAGCCCACGGTGGTGATATTGCCCGAGTTCCAGCAGTCTATGAACTGCGCTCCGGCTATGACATTGGTACATATTCCGCCGAGCGGTATGTTGGTAGCGGTGACGGTAGAGGTGATGTTACCGGTGTTGTAGCAGCCTTTATACACCACCCATCCCATTCCTGTCTGTGCGCAGTACGCCTGCACTCCGCTGATGTATTGTCCGGCAGTGATATCGGCGGTATTGTAGCAATCGACAAGTTCGTCCATATAGTGGGTGTACGACACCACACCTGCGATGCATCCGGCACTGGTTGGGTTGTCGACGACGATAGTGCCCTCGTTGCCACAGTCGTAGAGCGACATGCTGAGGGCATATCCCACTACTCCTGCCACCCACGAGCTGTTGTTGCTGCCTGTGTAGTGGATTGTGCCCATGTTCTTACATCCGCGCACAACTGTGCCACTGTTGCCATGGCCGAGCACTCCGCCTACGCCTTGTCCCGCAGTGGTGATGTCGGCATAGTTGACGCAATTCTCCATGAGGGCATTATTGCCTGTTAATCCCACTATGCCTCCTACGTTTGTTGCTGTGCCAAAGTCAAAGCTTCCTGCAGCATTGAGGTTGCGCACCACTCCGTCGTCGCCCAGTCGGCCGATGAGTCCTCGTGGCGATGTTGCCACGGCATCGTTGACGGTGACGGTGTGCTTCTGTCCGTCGATAGTTCCTCGCATTCCTGTGGCTTCACCGATAGGGACGAAGGTCATGCCGCTGAAGTCGAGGTCGTTGGTGAGCTTGAAAAAGTGTCCCATGTGTGTATTGCCGGCCTTAACGTTGTCGGCCACGGTGAGCCAGTCGGCGGTGGTGGCGATGATGAAAGGATCGTCGGCGGTGCCGGTGCCTTCCATTCCCGTCAGGTCGGGCGCCGTGGGATAGACCACATCTTCCGTGAAGTCGATGCGCCCACTCATGTATGGTCCTACGACGTAGGCTCCCGACGAATTGGTGCCGCACCACAGTCCCCACGTCACAGCACGGTCGCCATCGGCAACGGTCTTAAGCAGACTGTTGTAGATGATCGGAGTGATGGTACCGTCGTCGTTGGTCTTATATCGACTCACCCCCATCACCATGAAGTCGAGCACCGACGCTGCGGGCTTGACTTTTGCAAATGTCTTGCCGCCGATGGCTATCTCGCGGTCGGTGGTGAGCGGCGCATCGAAGGTGAGTCCGGTGTTGCCGAAGTTGGTGAATGTCATCACACCGTCGTGCTGACGGGCGATGATGGCATACGTCACGTCGGTGCCATAGTAGTTCATCGTCATGGTGGCATTGCCTTTCTGTATGACGCACTCCTTGCCCACGTAATAGTAGGACGCTGCCTCCTGCTCGGTGGTGAAGAGTCCGAACATACCGTCGAGCGTGATGGTCTCATCGTCGGCAACTGTGCCTGTGATAGCCGTGGCTGTAGTGTCGACCACTATGGTATTGTCTACCATTTTCAGAGCCACGAAGGCTATGTTGCCCACTCCCTCTATGCGTCCCACCGAGTACCAGTTTGGTATGCTCAGCTTGCCGTTGTCTATTCCTGCTTTTACGACAGCATTTGCCAGCACGAGGTCGGCAATGATGAGAGAGTCGCCGTCGGTGGCAACACGAACCTGGCTCCCTCCGTCGCCGATGGCTCGCACCAGACTTTTATAGGTGGCCACCATTGGCTTTGGCGACATACCGAGGCGGGCTATGCGCGTCGGCATCACTTCCATGCGTTGCTCAACAGCCTGCACTTCAACGACATCATAATGTCCGTCTGTAGCAACAGACTGAAGGACATCGCCTCGACCATTCACTTGTGCACTCATGGGAATAGCAATAGTCATGCCCAAGAGTAATTGTAATAGTTTCTTCATAATGCCTAGTTTTTTTTAATGTAATAGTCCTGCCCTTCATATAATATAAGGACACGAAAGCTTACTTGTCAACTCATTTCATCTTTCCTTGTTCGCCGAGGTAGCTGTCTTTGAAGCCAAGGAAATAGAGCACCCCGTCGAGCCCGATGGTGTTTATGCTCTGCATCGCACTTGCTGCCACGCGTGGCTTTGCGTGGAAGGCGATACCCAGTCCCGCCTCCGAAATCATCGGCAGGTCGTTGGCGCCGTCGCCCACGGCGATGGTCTGAGCCAGGTTCACCTTCTCCACCTGCGCAATGAGCTTGAGCAGCTCGGCTTTGCGGTGACCGTCGACAATCTCGCCAACATAGTTGCCTGTCAACTTACCGTCGTCGCCAATCTCGAGCTCGTTGGCATATACATAGTCGATGCCGTAGCGACGTTGCAGATACTCACCGAAATAGGTAAATCCTCCGCTCAGTATCGCAATCTTATATCCGCACTGCTTCAATATCGACATCAGTCTGTCTACGCCTTCAGTTATCGGCATCGTCTCGGCAATCTCTTTCAACACGCTGGCGTCGAGGCCCTTGAGCAGCTTGACCCTCTCAGTGAAACTCTCGCGGAAATCGATCTCTCCCCGCATGGCGCGCTCGGTGATCTTCTTCACCTCTGCTCCTACCCCTGCCCGCTCGGCCAGCTCGTCGATACACTCCGTCTGTATGAGCGTGGAGTCCATATCGAAACAGATGAGGCGGCGCATGCGGCGGTACATATCATCGCGCTGGAAGGAGAAGTCGATCCCCCTCTCTGCCGACATCTTCATCAACTCTGCCTGCATGGCATTGCGGTCGGCAGGCGTACCACGGAGAGAGAACTGTATGCACGCCCTGACATTCTTCACGGGATTCACGATGCTCATGCGTCCCGAGAGACGAAGGATGGAGTCGATGTTAAGCCCCTGACGGGTGATGATCTCCGACGTGGCAGCAATCTGCGCTGCCGACAGCTGGCGGCCGATGATGGTGAGTATGTACCGGTTACGTCCTTGACGCTCCACCCATGCTTCATATTCGTCGTCGCTGACAGGAGCAAAGCCAATGTTCACGCTCAACTCCGACGCCTTGAAGAGCAGCTCCTTCATCACCTGCCCCGAACTGCTCTCGTCGGTCCTTATCAGTATGCCCAGCGACAGCGTGTTGTGTATGTCGGCCTGTCCGATGTCGAGTATCTGCGCCCCATAGCGGGCAAGTATCTGCATTATCGCAGCCGTAAGACCAGGACGGTCAAGCCCGTTAATACGAATGAGAATCTGTTCCTTCTTTTCCATAATCATTACACACTTTTTTTACTCTACCTGCAAAGATAGTGCAAACCGAGAGCAGAACAAAATAAATTCATTTATTTTTTATGCCGAGGTGAAGTCGGCCGCAAAGAATATAAACCAGCAAACCAGCACGACAAAAAAACCAAGATGCCAACACAATAATACGACAACTAGTCAAGTACATGACTTTTGTACTGCAGACGTGCCGCCACCCTGTGGACACAAAGCCGCCCGCCAGCAAGTCACAAAAACCACATACAAGGCAAACCCAAACATCTTCTTCCATCCCCTAATGGGAGACACCAGAAAGCCATATGCCACTATCAAGAAAGACAGAGCAGGTATGACGAGCAGGACGGGGTATATCCATCACCCACCAGAGGATAACAACAGCCCTTACCTCGCTATCTTCTTGCCGTCCTTTATATACAGTCCCCGCTCGGGCTCTGCATTCAGCCGCCGGCCCTGAAGATCGTAGACAGATTTGTCTTTATCTACGTCTGTCTTTACCTCCTCAATACCAGAGACAAGATTACCGTTTTCATCAAAAGCACATAGGCATTCATCACCGAGACAGCAAGAAAGGGAAAGGAATTTATATCTTGTACAATCAATACATGTCAGTTCTGGTATTCGCTGTTCTATCCCTAAACCATGAAATCCTCCTGCCCCTTCTACCCATTGCATTACGGGAATCCAATCTCTATTAGTAGAGAATATATAAATACGCTTGCCATCGTTTTCTTCGATGGATTGAAGTGTCAAAGTTGTTGAATAAGTATCTGTACTATATTCTTCAACAAATTTGTCACCGACGTTTAAATCGAAGTCATACATAAGCACTTCCTCAGATAAGGGAAACTCTGGATCATAATACCAATCAAAAAAGAATCTCATAAATACTTTTTTATTCTCTTCACGTATAATGCCATATATGAAATCTGTTTCATAGAAAAGAGTATTATCAGAACTATATATGACTTTTTTGTATTCTTTTCCATCAACTATGGTATCTCCTTCAATGGTGAGTGTGGCATGTTCGTATTCTGTATCCCAATGAGATTCCTTACCATCCCACCATGAAGTAGTTGCTTTAATATAATACTTCCATTCTTTCCCTTCTTCGACAAACGGGCGGTAATTTTCTTGTGCGTTTATTTGAAAGCAAAAAGCAATTAAAACAAATAACAAATATAATCTTTTCATAATTTTGATTTTTAATAGTTAATATCTGATGGTGTCACAACAAGTGTAGCACCTAATTCTATCTCAGTACCTTTGTCTAAGACAAATTCTCCAGAGGTCTCTATTATGTAATCTGCATCCTGGTTGAAAATAACATCGCCTTATCTCGCTATCTTCCTTCCGTCCTTGATATACAGTCCCCGCTCGGGCTCTGCGCTCAGCCGCCGCCCCTGCAGGTCGTAGATAGAACCATCGCTGCTGACATCTGTCTTTACGTCCTCTATGTCCAGCACAACGTTGCCGTCTTCATCGAAACAGCATAAAACCTCATCGCCGAGAGTGCAAGACTGATAAACAGGCCACTCTTGTACACAACCACAAGAACAAGTGGGTATAGCCCAAAAATCATTTAATCCCAAACCGAATGCTCCTCCTACACCCTCAATCCATTTTATTATGGGAACGTCACTATCTTCTTCCGACAAAGAGAATATCCGTTTCCCTTCTTTTTCCTCTATAGACAATACTCTTAATTGCTTTTTTGGATAAAAGTCATATTCATCCATAAACAGATCACCCACCTTTAGACTAAAATCATACAAAAGCAAATCACGGGATCGCCAGCCCAATAATGTCTAACATACACTTTCTTGTCTTCTTCCCGGATGCATGCGAAGAGTGATTTCCAGTTTTCACGTTCAAACATTACTTTCTTATACGTCACGCCTTCAATTAGCGTGTCGCTCTTGATAATGCATGAGCCATATTCATCTGGTTCTTCGGTATATACAAAATCATGACCTATTTCTTGGTTTCCACGATCTTCGCAAGATGTTATATGAATCACATAATTCCACGACTTGCCTTCCACAACAAACGGACGGTAGTCATCTTGTGCTCTCAATTGGAAGCAAGAAGTAATCAAAATGAATAACAAATATAACCTTTTCATAATAAGTTTTTTAAGATGCTTATGTGTATGCAAAAATAAAAAGCTTTTATATAAGTACATGTACAGGGGGGTTAAATAGTGTTAAAAAATAAGGAGTCTCGGCTTTTTGTTCTCGCATGATAATTGATTTGGCGATGTCCTTAGATGCCATTATCTACAAATGGCGGAAGAGGTGGCGATAATTTTGCTAGCAAAATCTTGAATAGATGGGCTCTTTAATGCGGGTAAAGGGCCTCTTTATTAGAAATTTTGCTAGCAAAATTTCGAGTGAAAGAAAATCCCTGCCTTACGTCCGCCCCTTATCAAGGGGCTCCAAATGCTAGCAAAATTTTCTGTGCGGGTATTTTCCTTTGTAATAAAGGGGTTTGAAAGGGTTGGCTGCATGAGGCATAAAGTGGTGGAATATTTGCAGATGCCAGCATATTTGCATATCTTTAGCCAGCAATGAAGATAGGATGCGCCTCGGGAAATACAAGAATAACTTGCATCTTTATTGTATTCGGCTTGCGCTAACTTTATGTCACTTCGTGCCATAAACCGAAGGTCACCGTTCGAGGTCAAAGACCGAGAGGGAAGGGAACTGCTTGCTGACGAGCTTGCGAGTAATGTTAGGATGCGCCTCGGGATATTTGGAGCCCCTTGATAAGGGGCGGACGTAAGGCAGGGATAAAGATTATTATATAATTTATTATGTTAAGTCAAAATTAACTGTACATAAAAGTTTATGAATAATTTTTGGTCAATTCATGGCAATTCGTGTTAAAATAAAAACACGAATTATCGCGAATTATTCATTAATTTATATAAACTATTTGTGTTCATCTACTTACTTCCCTTGCGTTCAGTGGGTTTCGCTATGCTCAACAAGTCTCTCCTCTCGGCTTTTTTCGCTTTGCTCAACAACTCGTCACTAACTTTACGTCGCTTCGCTCCGTGAAGATAGGATGCGCCTCGGGATAAAAAATAAAAATCTGCGTTTTTATTTTGTTCGGCTTGCATTAACTTTACGTCGCTTCGCTCCGTGAAGTTAGGCTGCACCTCAACAATGCAAAAATAAAATTGCATTTTCTCTTTGCATTGTATTCGGTTTGCGCTAACTTTGCAAAGGACATAATCCAAATTCTTTACCTGCAAAAATATGATGAAACCAAACACTCTTGCTCTTACTACCCTTGCTGCCGTTGGTGCTGCCCAGCAGGCTACGGCTCAAATGCAGGGGCGACCCAACGTGGTGATAGTGATTGCCGACGATATGGGTTATGGCGACGTGAGTGCCTATGGCAGCAACACCATCCGCACGCCGAACATCGACCGGCTGGCCAACGAGGGGGTGTGCTTCACCGACGGGCACGCTACATCGGCCACATCGACGCCAAGCCGATACGGACTGTTCACTGGCATGTATCCGTGGAAGAACGAGAACGCGAAGATACTGCCAGGCGACGCACCGCTAATCATCGGCACGGAGCAGTTCACCATGCCGAAGATGTTTCAGCATGCGGGCTATGAGACGGCGGCGATAGGCAAATGGCACCTCGGGATGGGTGTGGGAAAGATTGACTGGAACAAGACGATATCGCCGTCGGGCAACGCGGTGGGGTTCGACTACACATGCCTCATCGCGGCAACCGTCGATCGTGTGCCGACGGTGTATGTGGAGAACGGACGCGTAGTGGGACTGACAGACGATGACCCTTTGTATGTCGATTATGAGAATAACTTCGAGGGAGTGCCCACGGCGCTGACGAACCCAGAGCTGGTGAAGACACGATGGTCGCACGGACATCACGACACGGTGGTGAACGGAATACCGAGGATAGGATTCATGAAGGGCGGCAAGAGCGCTTACTGGAAAGACGACGAGATGGCTGAGTATTTCCTCAACCGTGTTGACAGCTTTATAAACGCCTCCCGCAACAAGCCGTTCTTCCTGTATTACGGTCTGCATGAGCCACATGTTCCGCGCACTCCTGCCACACAATTTGCCGGCAGCACCCGCCTGGGACCGCGCGGCGACGTGCTCGCAGAGGCCGACTGGTGCGTGGGACAGCTGATGAAGAAACTCGAGGAGGCAGGAGTGGCTGAGAATACCATCGTGATATTCTCGAGCGACAACGGCCCTGTTCTCGACGACGGTTACGACGACGGTGCACGTGCTACGGCAGACATGCACAACCCCAACGGCGGACTGCGCGGTGGGAAATACAGCCTCTACGATGCCGGTACACGAGTGCCGATGTTCGTTTATTGGAAGGGACACACACACCATGTGGTGAACAACAGCCTGGTATCGCAGCAGGACCTGCTGGCTTCGTTTGCTCAAATGCTCGGACAATCTACACCAAGCACCCTCGACTCGGAGGGTATGATGGACACCTTCCTGGGAAAGAACAAGCGAGGGCGCAAGGATATGATAGTAGAAGCCAGCGGACGACTGGCATACCGCTATGGGCAGTACGCGCTCATACCGCCATACAAGGGCAAAAAGACTAACGAAACGGATATCGAACTGGGCAACGAAGACGACTGGACGCTCTACGACCTGGGGGCGGACAAGGCGCAGCAGAAAGACATCTCGAGAGAGAAACCGCAACTGCTGAAAAAAATGAAGAAGCGCTTCCTGAAGATAGTGGGCACCTACTACAACCCCGACACCGCCGCCGAGGTGCTGAAATGACAAGCGGCAACGTAACCTGACAGTGCGTAGGTATAAAATATCCGGCAGTCGAACCATGCACGTATGCAACGGTCAACTGCCGGATTTTCATTCTCTCACTCCCCCTGCCACGTTGGACAAGGAGCGAGTCGTAGCTCTTATTGATTAGAAACGGCAACGCAGGCCGGCGACTAAGACTCCCTGCTCACCAAAGCCTGCCTCGAGGAAGGCGCGGAAGTTTGGCACACCTGCTTCAATGCCGATGAGCGAGGCCTGCCAGTTGAACATCACGCTGGTGTCACTCTTGTCTTCAGAGGAGTTGTAGTCGTATTTCTCTGTGCGAAGGGTTGCACCAAGGCCGAGTTTGGAATAGGCACCGAAATTCTTTGAACGGTACCAGTCGATTTTCACGGCAGGCAACACTGTGAAATAGTTGTACTTTGCCTCGCCACTCTTGGTGTTGTCGACGTTGATGTCGCGCTTCTGTGTCGTGAACGATCCGATGGCTCCGACGCCGATGAGCGGACTGACATGGTAGAAGTATTCTGCCGAAATCGGTCCTGTGAATTTCTGTTCGCCATAGGAGACGTGGCCTGCCGATATCGTGGCAGCCGCGAAGTCTTCGAGGAACGACACCCACGTAGAATTGGAGAGTATACCGGTGCTGATGCCAATCTCGTGGCGGGTTTCATAATCTTGTGCCTGAACAGGCAAGCAGACACAAAGGGCGCAGGCAATAGCTGTAATCGTAATTAATCTTTTCATAATTTTTTTTATTGATTTGTAAATTTACTGTTGATTGTCTAACACAGTGAGTGCACGCTGGACGATATGGTTCTGTTCGTTTGTGATGCGGAAGTATTCGGTCATTGTCCAGATGTCGCGTGCCACGAGAGCCTTCAGCTGCATGCGCAGTCGCGGCAGGGTCTTGGCGAGTTCGTCGTCGTCTTTCGGCTTCACGTTCTGCTCTGCAGCCTCGGCGAGCATCTTGTCGATCACGCTCTGCGGAATCTCGTAGCGGCGGTTGAAGTCGTCGAAGGTCTTATATTCGCGACGGAGCTGCTTGCCGTGCTTGTCCATGTATTTCAGGTTGGTGTTCACAACGAAGTTCTTAGCCATGAGGTTACGATGGAACGATGTGAACTGCGTGGTATCGAGGGGCACGAAGAAATCGGGCATGATACCACCGCCTCCATATACGGTCCGGTGCAGGCGGAGCGTCTCGAAGCGCAGGGAGTCGGCGAAGTGGATGCTGTCGGCAGAATAGAGCTCGCCGTGCTTGAAGCGCCGCTCAATGTCTTCGGCATACTCCTTGTTCTCGCCTTTCTCGTATGGCTTTTGTATACAACGGCCGGAGGGTGTGTAGTAGTGGGCCACGGTGAGACGAATCATTGACCCGTCGGAGAATTCTATGGGTCGCTGCACGAGTCCTTTGCCGAACGAGCGTCGTCCGACAATCTGCCCTCTGTCCTGATCCTGTATGGCACCGGCGAGTATCTCTGCTGCAGAAGCCGAGTATTCGTTTATGAGCACCACTACGCGTCCGTCGAGCAGCTTGCCGTTGCCGTCGGCCTTGAACTCCTGCCGCGGCACGGCACGCCCTTCGGTGTAGACCACGAGATCGTCGCGGTGGAGGAATTCGTTCACTATGCGCACGGCTGTCTGCAGATAGCCGCCGCCGTTTTCCTGAAGGTCGATTATTATGTCTTTCATTCCTTCGCCTTTGAGTTTCTGTACTCCTTCGATGAACTCATCGTAGGTGGTGGCACCGAAGCTCCCGACGCGTATATAGCCAATACCGGGCCGTATCATGTAGACAGCATCGACGGTATGCACAGGTATCTTGTCGCGGGTGACGGTGAAGGAGAGCCTGTCTTTGATTCCGCGGCGCACCACACCCATCTGCACCTTCGTGCCTTTCTTTCCGCGCAAGCGTTTCATTATCTCCTCGCGGCTCATCTTTACTCCGGCTATTGCCGTGTCGTTGACGCTCACTATGCGGTCGCCAGCCAGTATGCCGGCCTTTTCCGACGGTCCGCCGAGGGTGGGCTGGATGACGAGCAGCGTGTCGTCGACCATATTAAATTGCACGCCGATTCCTTCGAACGAACCCGATAGAGGCTCGTTCATCTGCTTGGTCTCCTTGGCGGTGGTGTATGTCGAGTGAGGATCGAGATTCTTCAGCAGCCCTCGGATAGCATCTTCTACGAGGGCTTGCTCGTCGAGTTTGTCCACATAGAGACTGTTCACCGCCGACTCAGCAATCTGTAGCTTGCGCAGAGGAGAGTTGCTGCCGAAGTCAAGACGCACTTGAGACGTAGAAGTGAGAAGTGAGAAGTGATAAGCGATAAGTGTCAGAAATATCAGCATCATACTTCTGCGCCTGAGCATATGTTTATCCATTACAATCTTTTTGACGTTAAAATTAAGCATTTATCTTTTTATCAATAATCATTTAGAACACAGCACACTACTCCCCTTCGGCCTCGTCTTTCTCGATAACGAGGTTTTCGATAATGAAATTCTGGCGCTCCATGGTATTCTTACCCATGTAGTACTCAAGGAGTTTCTGCACTTGATCGTTCTTGTGGAGCGTCACCTGTTCGAGTCTCATATCGGGACCTATGAAATGGACAAACTCCTCAGGAGAGATTTCTCCAAGTCCTTTAAACCGAGTGATTTCAGGGTCAGGCCCGAGTTCGGCTATTGCCTTTTGGCGCTCGTCGTCGCTGTAGCAGTAACGAGTGATGAAGTCACCCTTCTTCTCGCGTTCGCCAAGACGGGCATCGGCAGCCTCGATGACTTTTTTGTTCTTGATCTTCGTGCGACGGTTGCGCACACGGAACAGCGGTGTCTGCAGCACGTAGACGTGACCTTTCTTTATCAGTTCGGGGAAGAACTGTAGGAAGAACGTGATAATGAGTAGCCGGATGTGCATGCCGTCGACATCGGCATCCGTAGCCACGATCACCTTGTTGTAGCGCAAGGTGTCGAGACCGTCTTCGATATCGAGTGCTGCCTGAAGGAGATTAAACTCTTCGTTCTCGTAGACCACCTTCTTCGTAAGTCCGTAGGAGTTTAGTGGTTTCCCTCTCAGTGAGAACACAGCTTGTGTATTCACGTCGCGGCTTTTTGTGATGCTTCCGCTTGCCGAATCGCCCTCGGTGATGAAAATGCTGCTCTCCTCTTTTCTGGCGTTCTTCACGTCGGAATAGTGTATGCGGCAGTCGCGGAGCTTACGGTTGTGCAGGTTGGCTTTCTTAGCTCGTTCACGGGCGAGTTTCGTCACTCCGGCGATGGCCTTACGCTCGCGCTCGCTCTCCTTTATCTTGTTCTCGATGACCTCGGCCACGTCGGTGTGGATATGCAGATAGTTGTCCACCTGCTGCTTGATGAAGTCGCCCACATATTTGTTGATTGATTCCCCGCCAGGTTCCATGATCGTGGAACCGAGCTTTATCTTCGTCTGACTTTCAAACACTGGCTCTTCCACATTGAGCGCAATGGCTGCCACAAGACCGTTGCGGATGTCGGTATATTCATAGTTCTTTCCGAAGAACTCTTTTATCGTGCGTGCGATATGCTCTTTGAAAGCGCTCTGGTGAGTACCGCCCTGCGTGGTGTGCTGACCGTTGACAAACGAATGGTATTCTTCGCCATACTGGTTTGTATGGGTGAAAGCGATCTCGATGTCGTCGCCTTTCATATGGATGATATTGTAGAGACCTTCGTTGGTCATATTGTCGTTGAGGAGGTCTTCAAGCCCGTTGCGGCTGAGGATGCGACGCCCATTGAACATGATCGTGAGTCCTGAATTCAGGTAGGTGTAATTGCGGAGCATGGTCTCGACGATCTCGTCCTGGAATCTGTATCCCACGAAAAGCGACGAATCGGGTTCGAAGAAGATATACGTGCCCGTCTCGTCGTTGGTGTCTGTTGTCTTGTCCGACATCAGGTTACCTTTCTCGAATGCCAGACTGCGCACCTTCCCGTCGCGGAACGACCTTACCTCGAAGTGCGAACTGAGTGCGTTCACTGCTTTCACACCGACGCCATTCAGTCCTATGCTCTTCTTGAATGCCTTGGAATCGTATTTTCCGCCGGTGTTGAGCATGCTCACGGCCTCAACCAGCTTACCCTGAGGAATGCCGCGCCCATAGTCTCTGACCGACACGCGGGCATTGTCGTCGATGTCTATCTCGATGCGCTTGCCGGCATTCATCTTAAACTCGTCGATACTGTTGTCAATCACCTCTTTCAGCAACACGTAGATGCCGTCTTCTGAAAGCGACCCATCGCCCAGACGACCGATATACATTCCCGGCCGCACACGTATGTGCTCCATGTCGGAAAGATGGCGAATGGTGTCTTCGTCGTAGAGTACTTGTGGTTGAAGCTGTATGTTGTCTGTCTCTGACATATTATCTCCTTTTCTTATTCGAAGGTTTTCTTATAGCATTTGCGACGTTTGTGGAGCTTTGTTTCGAAATAGCTCCACTGCCCTTGCACGTTTTCGTTCGACTCCAGTTCCACCTGGCTCTCGCCCCATTTGATGCCATACTTCTGATACCATGGGATGAGATCGTAGAACATGAGCGCATTGGCGCCTTTCATCCTGTATTCCGGCAATACGCCGATCATCATCAGGTCGACGATGTCGGCCTTGTGTTTCTTCAGTGTGCTGAGTATATGGAACCATCCGAAGGGCAGCAACCGTCCGCGACGGCATTTCTGCATGGCTCGCGACAGCGACGGTATGGTTATGCCCACGCCCACCATGCGGTGCTCCTCGGTGCTCCAGTCTTCGATGATGGGGATGAGGTTGAGGTCGGCCAGGGGGAGGTACATCTTCACGTACTGATCCACCTGACGGTCGCTGAGCTCGCTGTATCCGTATAGGTCCTTGAACGTGTCGTTGATGAGGTGGAACACTTCGTGACCCTTTCCTTCGTTTATCTCTTTGCGCGTCATCTTCCTCACGTGGAGGTTATAGCGTTTCTGGATCATCTGAGCTATTTTTGTCATCTTCTCCGGAATCTCATCCGGTACGAATATCTTGAACTCCACATAGCCGTTGTCCTTCACGAATCCGCCCATCTCCTCAACGTGCTGAGGATAGTAGGGATAGTTGTAGATCGTTGCCATGGTGCCCAACTCATTGAATCCGTCGACGAGCATGCCTTCGGGATCGAAGTCGGTGAACCCGAGCGGACCTATCATCTCGGTCATTCCCTTCGAACGTCCGTAGGCTTCCACAGCATCGAACAGTGCATGCGACACATCGCGGTCGTCGATGAAATCGATCCATCCGAACCTGACGCTCTTCCTTTCCCAGCGCTCGTTGGCTTTATGGTTGATTATCGCAGCCACCCTGCCGGCGATTTTTCCATCCTTGAATGCCATGTAGTACTCGGCTTCGCAGAAGTCGAAGGCTGCATTGCGGTCCTTGCGGAGCGTGTTCATATCGTCGGAAAAAAGATTGGGAACATCGTAGGGGTTTCCCTTGTAGAGGTCGTAATGGAAATCGATAAACCGACGAAGGTCGCGCTTCGTTTCCACTTTCTTTATTTCAATTTTCGACATTTTTGATTTTATTATTTCTTCTTTTGCATGCAAAAATAGCAAATAAACGAGAGACAGCCAAAGTTCAACTCGTTTTTTTGCACATTATGAGCATGTGATTCCCTTTATCTGTGGTTGTGGCAAAGATATAGCTGTCGCCCCCATCGGCAATTTTCAGTCGTCGGCGCAGTTCGGCAACCGACATCGGGAAGTTGCGCACAGTGATATTTGCACGGTCTACATCCGAGAGAAACTCCTTCATCTCCCTGCGGTTCATCGACGATATCCTCGTGATGACAAACTCGCGGCCAGGGAATTTTGCCGAAGCCGTCGCTGCTGAAGGATGATACTGACCGTCGGCATCGCTGACAAAGAGATGGCTGTTCTCTGCTATTGCCTTCACTCCGTAGCGCCGGCAGACTATTCCCCACTCGCCGCTCTTCATCACCGATGCACCAGGCTCAAACAGCCGCTGCCCGACCGTCACGTCGCCGGCAACCTTTTGCTGACATCGCTCTGAGGTGTCGAATGAAAACTCCTGTTCGCCGTCGATGCAGAAGACTGTGGTGGCCGATGGCCTCGAACTGCTCATTACGGCAACAATCTCTTTACACTCTCCCCCTACGGCCACGATGTGAATCTCCGCCACATTGGGCAGTTCGTCGACTACGGCATGCCAGTCGAGCATAGGAGAAAGCTTCACCATCACATGGTCGGCCTTCGACAGCAGCACAGGTGCAAGGCTGACGACATCGGGCCGACAGTCGCTCATGGCAAACGTTCGTCCGCCACTGGCATCGCGGCGGGCAGGATCGAGGTATATCAGCGCGACGTGCGGCATAGTGTCGAGATAGTCGCAGCAGTCGTCACAGACGACACTGACACCGTCGAGACCCAGCACACGGAAATTGTTTTCGGCTATCTGACAGAGCATATCGTTTTGCTCGACATACACCGACCGTCGGAACAATTGTGAGAGGAATGCGAAATCCACTCCCAGTCCGCCTGTCAAATCTGCCATTTCATCGCCACCCAGCCGACGTGCTATATCTGCCTTGTAGCGTGCCGTCGGCTCGGAGGAGCACTGCTCCATGTTCAGATGGGGCGGATAGAGGATCCCGCTTTTGGCTGCCCACGACGGGATCTTCAGCCGCGCCTGCTGCCAGCCGGCAATCTGTTGTATCGCCACATGCATGTCCACATCGGGATAGCGTCCCGATGAAAGCGCCAATTTCTTTACGTCGACGGTGCGATGAGTCTCGATGAAATCGACGATTTTTGCATCTAGGGGCAAAGTCATCTGTTCTATTCCTCGCAGACAGCGATACACTTCAGGGGCTCGTTGGTCGTTATATAGTCCACGCCGAGCTGCTTGTAGAATCTCATGTCTTCTTCGCCGTCGACGGTCCAGACGTTCACCTCCATGCCGAGATCGTGTGCCTCTTTCACCCATTCCGGATGATCACGTACGACTCCGAGGTGATAGTCTATTCCGTTTATACCCATGGCATTAAGCTCTGCCGGGGCTATATCGCCGTTGAGGTAGGCCACGTTGGCATGGGGATCGAGGCGTGCGAGCTCTTTGCAAACCTCGAGCGAGAACGATATGTAGTCCACCTTTGCTTCGAGGTGTTTTTTCCTGACTGCCTTCATCGTAAGACGGGCAATCTCATGGTCGAGTTCCACGTTCTCGTGGGGTTTGATTTCGATAATGAGTTTCGATGAATTCGGACTTTTTTTCAATATTTTCAGCATGTCCTTCAGCTGTGGCATCGTCTCGCCATTGTCGAGTTTCACGCCTTTACACTGCTTCGACGTAGACTCCATGATCGTCACACCCTTGAACGTTCTGTCGTGATTGGCGAAGATTTTCTTGTCGGTTGTCAGCCATACATCTATTTCCGAGCCGTAGATGCCCAGTGCAAGGGCTCCGGCAAGAGAGTGACGCGAGTTCTGCGCCGAACCTGGGGCTTTCCAATAACCACGGTGAGCAATCACCTGAGTCTTGCCACCTGCAAACGTCATCATTGCGGTCATCACCGCAACAAAACACAAAATTGTTCTTTTCATCATGTTGAGTGTTATTTGTTTGAATTATAAATCATTATAACAGGGCATGCCATTACAGCGGCTTTTCAAAGTGCTGGTAGTCTTTGAGGGTGCGCCAGTTGCCGCCCCACTTGAACCCTCGCTCCGTGAACAGGCGATATATGATTGACTGACGCGTGATTATGTATTTAGCTTCTTTGCCGGTCTTTGTACGCGATATGTACTTCCTTCCTGCGGCGGGCTCGACGGTGGTGACACCATTGCGAGTGCGCACGCAGGGATTGTACAGCGGGTTGATATCAATGGCCAGGCCGCGCCCGTGGAATGAGATTGTATTTGACCCGCGCACGCTGCGATAGCAGAAGCAACTGGTGTTGTTGGCTGTCATCGACGCCTCATCATCGGCGCCGAAGTTGTCGATAAGTGCCACACGCTCAATAGGATAGCCCTCATCGTACAACCGGCGGAAGATGTAGAGCAGATCGGCGGCGATGGCCTTGTTGCAGACTATCTCACCCGTCTGCGACCCGCCGTCGAAATTCCGATGGAGAATGCGCAGATAGCGCAGTTCCGACCTTTTCACCGGACAATCTGACGGAATCGAATGCCCCTGCATGACGGCATAGACGGAATCGTCAATCTCCTCTGAAGAGAAAAACTTATCAACGCCCAACCGTTGCACCTCTCTCTCGGCGACTACGGCTGCTGCTTTCCACTGCTGTTGCCCGAAGCAAAACTGCGAACATGAAAGCACGGCAAAGATGTATGATGCAATTAGTCGAAAAGTCATACGATTGTTTATATCCCAACTGCAAAGGTAGTGAAAGCCGAGAGCAAAACAAAAGAATTTATTCTTTTTTTGCCGAGGCGCATCCTACCTTCTTCATTCGTAAGGATGGAAAAGGTAGTGACGAGTTGTTGAGCAAGCGAAAAAAGCCGAGAGCAAAACAAAAGAATTGTGCTGATTTTTGCTTCTACGACCCTCAAAGAGGTATACAAAGACACGCATCATACCACTTCGTCTGCAGTACAAGGCCTTTGTACTCCGAGTACATGGGCTTTGTACTCCGAGTACATGACTCTTGTACTGAGAGTACATGGGCATTGTACTCCACCCTGTTTGCTTTCACAGCTCCCCCTGTCGTTCTCTTCTCGGCCGCCATCCCTCTGTATTGGCAAAGAAAAACCGCCGGAACTTTCTCAGTAGCGGCGGTGATATAAATGCTATGTTATGAAAAATTTTAAGTTGTTTGTGAGACTTCACAGCCTCTTAAGCGTTTTTAATTTAAATGATTGTATAGAGAAAGCTAAAAATGAATTTCTATTTAAGCAGTTGCTGCACATCGTCTACAGGGAGGATGATGCTACTCTGCTTCACGGTGTCGATCTTTGCCGTGTCGACAAGTGCAACGTCCGATCCATCGCTTGTTATCACCTCGTCGCTCATGCCGGTGTAGACAGGCTCACCTGTGTTGAACGACATCTGCACGGCATTGCCCAGTGTGAGCAGTATTGCCACCATTGCCGCTGCGCGGAAGAGAGGCATCAGGCGGCTGGTGATCTTCATGCGGCGCATCTTCACCGGCTGTCCGTCGCCGACCTGCTGCAACAGGCGCTCGTCGAAGTCGTCGCCAAGGCGATCGGCCTGCGGCTCACTGTCTTCGTAGATGAAGAGCTGGCGATAGCGCAACAATTCGACGGGAACGTTGTCCTGGCTGAAGAATGCGCGGAGTATCTCCTCTTCCTCAAGCGTGGTCTCGCAGTTCCAGTAGCGGTCGAGCAATTGATCGATGTACTTATAATCCATAGTCTTCTGCTTCGTTGAATCGTTGTTTAATTGTCTGTCGTGCCCTGAAGATGTTCACTTTCACCTGATCTTCCGTTATTCCCAACACCTGTGCAATTTCTCTGTACGATTTACCTTCGAAATCTCTCAGCTGCATGCAACTGCGTTGTTTTTCTGGCAGCGAGTCGACAAGTCGCCTTACGAGCGAGATGCGGTCTGCGGATATCATCGCCTCTGCGGGCGATAGCGAACGGCTGTCGGGGCGCTCTATCGGCGTTTCGTCGAGCGACAGATGGCGGTTTTCCATCCTGCGCTGGTGGTCGAGCGCCAAGTTGCGGCAGATCGTAAGGCTGAAGGCCTCTATCGACTCTATCTCGTCCCAGCTGTCGCGCCTATCCCAGACCTTTATCAGCGTTTCCTGCACAATGTCCTCGGCGTCTTCCCGATTGAGCGTGATACGCAGGGCAAGACGGTAGAGAATGTCCTTCAAGGGCAAAACATCGGTGCGGAAACTGATATTTTTCATCTTCTCTAAGTTAAATGACGATTTGCTTGGGTGGAAAGTTACAAGCTTTCTCTATGTTTAACACTATTTTACACTTCAAACTGTTATATCCTACGCGCGTACCAGCGCGCACGGACTATATTTATATTTGTGGGCGGCAAGGCTGGGGTATAAGTTTTCTACTTGCCACTTACCCTTTTAAGATCTTAATTTTCTTTATTTTATAATTTTCCCTTCCATCGCGTGCTTCTCGCAATGTCCTGTCAGCCGGCAACGATCTTAGTGCCTGCCTGCGGCGACATGTCTGTGCTGCACGTGATTTGCACCTCACCGACACCTCGCTCCACAGCCTTCGCTGCCATCTGCAACTTCGGCAGCATCCCGCCAGTGACAGTCCCGTCGCCGATGAGGTCGGCGAGTTCCGAGACGCGTATCTGGGGTATCACTCTCGACTCATCGCGGACATCACGGAGCACGCCTGCTTTTTCGAAGGCATACACCAGCCGCACGTCGTACAACTGCGACATCGCCACAGCCACCTCAGAGGCAATAGTATCGGCGTTGGTATTGAGCAGCTGGCCGTGGCAGTCGTGAGTGAGCGGAGCGACGACAGGCACGACACCCTTCTCCACGACAGCAGAGAGAGTATCTGCATCAACACTGTCTACATCGCCGACAAATCCATAGTCTATCCCGCCGACAACGGGGCGACGATGGCTGCGGATGATGTTCATGTCGGCACCCGTCAGTCCGACGGCTTCCGTGCCAAGTGCCTGAAGACGGGCAACAATCTGCTTGTTCACGAGCCCACCATATACCATCACGACCACGCGCAGCATGTCGGCGTCGGTGATGCGTCGGCCGTCGACCATCTTCGTTTCCACTCCCAGCAACGAGGCAATCCGCGAAGCCGTGCGGCCACCGCCGTGGACAAGAATTTTCCTGCCCTCGACTGCGGCAAATGCCTCGAGCAGACCGCGGCACTGACTGTCGTCTTCAACAACGGCACCGCCTACCTTCACTATCGTGAGTCGATTCTTTTCCATACGATGATATTCGTTCATCCAGTTATTGCCATCACCCTATTCCTTCAACCTTCACCAACTATGAGACTTGTCAAGCAGAAAGCGAGACCCTCTGACTGCAAGAAAGAAACCATGAGATTTGTCGAACATAAGTGAGACCCACTGACCGCAAGGGAAGTAATTATGAACTATGAACTAACATAGCCATCCCTACTCCAGATAGGTATATCCGTAGAGTCCCGATCGATAATTGGACAGGAACTCCTTCCCTTCCTCAAGCGAGATTTTCCCCTGCTTCACGCTCTTCGTGACCCATATCTCGAGCTGGCGCACGAGTTTCTTCGGGTTGTACTGGACATAGTCGAGCACTTCCTCTACTGTCTCGCCATCGAAGATCTGGTCGATGTGGTATTTCCCGTCCTTCACCGACACGTGCACGGCATTGGTGTCGCCAAAGAGGTTATGCATGTCGCCGAGGATCTCCTGATATGCTCCCACGAGGAACACGCCGAGGTAGTACATGTCGTTTTTCTTCAGTGAGTGAACGGGCAGCACGTGGCCGATATGGCGGTTGGTCACGAAGTTTGCTATCTTTCCGTCGCTGTCGCAGGTGATATCCTGCAGCGTGGCGTTGCGCGTAGGACGCTCGTCAAGCCGCTGGATGGGCACGATGGGGAACAGCTGGTCGATGGCCCAAGAGTCGGGAAGACTTTGGAAAAGCGAGAAATTACAGAAGTATTTATCGGCAAGAAGCTTGTCCAAGCCCTTGAGTTCCTCCGGGACATGCTTCAACGACTTGGCTATACTATTTATCTCGCGACACACACTCCAGTACATGCTCTCTATCTCTGCCCGCGTCTTCAGGTCGACGAGGCCGTGGGAGAACAGGTCGAGAGCTTCCTCGCGAATCTGCTCTGCGTCGTGCCAGTCTTCCATCATGGAGCGCGAATTGAGGTTGTCCCAGATCTCGTAGAGGTCTTTCACCAATTGGTGGTCGTTCTCCTTCGGCTCAAACTCCTCTGGCATCTGCGGCAGTGTTGCTGTTTCCAGCACGTCGATGACAAGCACCGAATGGTGGGCAGCGAGCGAGCGGCCGCTCTCGGTGATGAGGTTAGGATGCGGAATGCCGTTCTTGTCGGAGGCGTCTACAAACTGGTAGATACAGTCGTTGACGTATTCCTGGATGGAATAGTTCACCGAACTCTCGCTCGACGACGACCGTGTGCCGTCGTAGTCGACGCCGAGTCCGCCACCACAGTCGACGAAATCGACGTTGTAGCCCATCTGATGGAGCTGCACGTAGAACTGTGCCGCCTCGCGGAGCGCCGTCTGGATACGGCGTATCTTGGTAATCTGTGAACCGATGTGGAAGTGTATGAGCCGCAGACTGTCGTGCAGTCCCTTCTCCTCAAGGATATTGAGGGCTTGAAGAAGTTCGCTTGACGTCAGTCCAAACTTCGACGCGTCGCCGCCGCTCTCTTCCCACTTGCCGGAGCCCGACGACGCGAGCTTTATGCGTATGCCGAGGTTTGGCTTCACATTGAGTTTCTTGGCAGCGCGGGCGATGGTGTCCAGCTCGTTGAGCTTCTCCACGACGATGAAGATCCGCTTACCCATCTTCTGGGCAAGGAGTGCAAGTTCTATGTAGCTCTGGTCTTTATATCCGTTGCAGATGATGAGCGCATCGCTCTGGCACTGCACGGCAATCACGGCATGCAACTCTGGCTTCGAGCCTGCTTCGAGACCGAGGTTGAACTTCTTTCCGTGGGAGATCACTTCCTCCACCACGGGCTGCATCTGGTTGACCTTGATGGGGTAGATGATGAAGTTCTCGCCTTTGTATCCGTACTCCTCCGAGGCTTTCTGAAAGCAGCTGGCCGTCTTCTCGATACGACTGTCGAGGATATCCGGGAACCGGAGCAACACCGGCGAGCTGACGTCGCGCAATGCAAGCTCGTCCATCACCTCGCGGAGGTCGATCTGTGCATCGTCCTTGCATGGCGACACGTAGACGTTACCTTTCTCGTTGATACCGAAGTAGGACGTGCCCCATCCTCCTATGTTGTATAACTCCTTCGAATCTTCAATGGTCCATTTTTTCATTTAAGGGAATGGTTTTTAATTGTTATTGAATCTCTTTTTTATCTTCACATAGAGAGCATTTCCCTGAGGTGCTCTATGGTGTTTGCTATTTTCTCGCGTGAATCGAGGAGATCCACGTCGAGCACATACTTCGACTGCTCGTAGTACTGCCGGCGGCGCTCGAGCTGACTGGCTATATACTCCAGCAGTTCTTCTTCGCTCTTCCCCAGCAGCAGCGGGCGTACCGTCCTTCCCATCTTCAGATGCTCGCACAGCACCTCGGCGCTGGCTTTCAAATAGACGGTGTCGGCCTGGACGTTAAGATAATCCATATTGTCGAAGAAGCACGGCGTGCCTCCCCCGCAACTGATTATGACGTCTTCAAACTCTGCCACTTCGTGGAGCATGTTGCGCTCAATCCTGCGGAAGCCGTCTTCTCCGCTTTCCTCGAAAATCTGGCTCACTTTCTTCCGCATGCGGTTTTCGATGTACCAGTCGAGATCGTAGAACGGCATTCCGGTTGCTTTCGACAGGGCATGGCCGATCGTTGTCTTGCCCGCCCCCATGTATCCGATCAGGACGATGCGTCTCATTTCTTCTTCACAGGGGTATTGTTCACCACGGCCATACATTCGTCGTAGGACAGCTCGGCAGCCTTCGCATGAAGGTTCTTGGGCAGACGGTAGTTCTTGCCGTCGTAGGATATGTAGGGCCCGAAGCGGCCGTTGAGCACCTGAAGCTTCTCGTCTTCGGCGAATGACTTCAGGTGTCGTTGTTCCTCTTGCTCTCTCTTCTGCATGATGAGTTCCACGGCTCGCTCGCATGTGATCGTGAACGGGTCTTCTTTCTTTGGCAGCGAGACGAACTTCTTGTCGTGCATGATATATGGTCCGAAGCGTCCTGTGCCTATCACGACTTGCTTTCCTTCGTATTCACCCACCGTGCGTGGCAGGCGGAAGAGTTCCATCGCCTCGTCCAGGGTGATGTCGTCCATGCTCTTGTCGGCCGGCAGTTGTGCGAAGAGCGGTTTTTCCTCGTCGCCTGCCTCGCCAATCTGCACCACGGGCCCGAAGCGGCCGATCTTCACGTAGACCGTGCGACCTGTCTTCGGATCGATGCCGAGCTGGCGTTCGCCCACCTTGTGCTCGCTCCTGGCATTGAGGACCTTGTCCACTTCGGGTTCGAAATCGTGGTCGAACTCCTTCATCCAGTTCTTCCACTCCGTCTTTCCCTCGGCAATCTGGTCGAATTTCTGCTCAACGTGGGCAGTGAAGTTATAGTCCATGATATCGGGGAAGTTCTGTATCAGGAAATCGTTCACCACCGTACCGATATCGGTCGGGATGAGCTTACCTTTCTCGCTTCCTATCACCTCTTTCTTCTCGCGGGTGTCGATCTTCTGTCCTTTCAGCGTGTCGATGGTATACGCATGCGTCTCTCCCTTTTTGTCGCCCTTCTGCACATAACCTCGCTGTTGTATCGTGCTTATCGTCGGCGCATAGGTCGACGGGCGTCCGATGCCGAGCTCCTCGAGCTTCTTCACGAGGCTTGCCTCCGTGAATCTGAGTGGCGGCTGGCTGAACCGCTGCAGGGCGGTGATCTCCTTGCGCTCCACGATGTCGCCGCTGTTGAGCTGAGGCAATACGTTCATCGCTTCCTCGCCAGATGCGTCCTCGTCATCCGACGACTCACGGTACACTTTCAGGAATCCGTCGAAGAGCACCACCTCGCCCTGAGCAATGAACTTCAGGGTCTTATCCTCCGTCGTCCCATCGTAGCGGATGCCCAGGTCGACGGTAGTCTTCTCCACGCTGGCATCGGCCATCTGGCTGGCAATGGTGCGCTTCCAAATCAGATCGTAGAGCCGGCGCTCCTGCATAGTGCCTTGTATCGCTGGCTTGTCCATATACGTCGGACGGATGGCCTCGTGCGCCTCCTGAGCACCTTTCGAGCTGGTATGGAACTTCCTCACCCGACTGTAGTCATCGCCGTAGAGTCCTACGATTTCCTTCTTACTCGCACTGATGGCCAACCCGGAGAGGTTAACGCTGTCGGTACGCATATACGTGATATGTCCGTTTTCATACAGATGCTGCGCCACCATCATCGTCTGCGACACGGTGAAACCGAGCTTTCTTGCGGCTTCCTGCTGCAGCGTCGACGTCGTGAACGGCGGTGCCGGCGAACGCTTGAGTGGCTTCTTCACGACATTCTCCACGAAGAACTCTGCCGTGCGGCATCTCTCGAGGAAGGCCAAAGCCTCGTCGTGGGTGTGGAAATGGGTGTTCAGGTCGGCCTTCACCATTGCCGGCTCGCCGGTCTCAGCGTTCACAGCCGTGAAGACAGCACTCACGCGATAGTACGGCTCGCTGCCGAACTGCTGTATCTCCCGCTCCCGCTCCACAATGAGCCTCACTGCCACGCTCTGCACACGGCCTGCCGAGAGCGACGGCTTCACCTTGCGCCACAGCACCGGCGACAACCTGAAACCGACCAGACGGTCGAGCACACGGCGCGCCTGCTGAGCATTGACAAGGTTCATGTCGATATGGCGGGGATGTGCAATGGCTTCAAGAATAGCATTGGGAGTGATCTCATGAAACACTATGCGAGCCGTGTTCTCCTCGTCGAGACCAAGCACTTCACAGAGGTGCCACGAGATGGCCTCTCCCTCGCGGTCTTCATCACTTGCCAGCCAAACCTTCCCAGCCTGAGCAGCAGCGGCACGAAGGTCGCGAACAACGCGCTGCTTGTCGGCGGGTATCTCGTAATCGGGCTCCAACGTGCCGGAATTGATACTTATCTCTTTCTTCTTAAGGTCGCGAATATGACCGTAGGAAGACATCACTTTGTAGTCTTTGCCAAGAAACTTCTCTATCGTCTTCGCCTTGGCAGGACTCTCTACAATTACTAAATTTTCGTGCATAAACGTGCTTAATTAACGTTATTAGTCGGCAAAAGTAAACAAAACTTTTCTCATACACATTATTTATATAGAGAAATTTCTATTTTTTTAAGTTTTTCCCACTCTCCCCACCCCCGACAATCACACAGGCAACAACAACTACAAACACAAAAATCGCCCATTTCATCG
Organism: Prevotella sp.; assembly: GCA_017477435.1. Lineage (GTDB taxonomy): Bacteria > Bacteroidota > Bacteroidia > Bacteroidales > Bacteroidaceae > Prevotella. The sequence goes on along the minus strand of JAFUVV010000027.1, from coordinate 13,616 downwards.
ACACCCCGACAATGAAAAGTCTCGATGAAATGGGCAAAAATTGATTCTCCCAGCCCCACCATTCGCCGCAGAAACAACCCTCATCCCATCCTCCCTCTTCCAACGCAAAACACAACGCCCTGCAGTATCAAGCCCAGATACTGGCAGTATCAAAGCCAGATAGCAACACTATCAAGCACGGATAGCAACAATATCAAAGCCAGATACTACACCTATCCTTGCCAGATAGAAAAACTATCCGTACTTGATAGCAGCAACCATGCATCCTACCACATGCTCCAGCACAGTCTACATGCACGTCAAATTCGGCTATCCTGCCATTGGCAAGCAAACAAAATGCAGAAAAAGAAAAACATTCTGTTATAAACCTCAGTTTTAACAGACACACTGATTTTAATTTTTTTTAACGGAAAATCTTGCGCTTTCCGCCCCTCTGTGGACATGAGTACATGTTTTCTGGACAATTTTCCATGCCTTTATTTTTAATAACAGATAATTTTGCCAGCAAATAAATGAGCCAACTCATGAAGAATCTGAAAACCCTTTTGACAGCAATAGCTGGTATCGTAGCATTCTCGGCATCTGCCGAAAGCATTCCCCGACCGGAATATCCCCGGCCGCAGTTCGAGCGTAGCGAGTGGATAAACCTTAACGGAACGTGGACCTATCTGTTCGACTTCGGACAGAGTGGCGTTGAGAACGGACTGCAGGATTCGAAAGGATTCGCCGACAATATCACAGTGCCGTTCTGCCCAGAAAGCGATCTCTCAGGAGTGGGACGCAAGGATTTCATCCCCGCAATATGGTACCATCGCACCATCAGCATCCCACAGTCATGGGACGGCAAGCACATCATTCTCCACTTTGGCGGAGTGGACTACCGCTCACAAATCTTCATCGACGGAAAAAAAGCCTTCGAACACTTCGGAGGAGCTGCATCGTTTGCAGTCGACATCACAAACTTCGTAAAGGCAGGAGCGAGCCACAACCTCGTAGTCTACGCTCAAGACGACGTGCGCTCCCGGCTACAGCCCGGCGGAAAACAAAGTCGCCGACTCAATTCCTACGAGTGCTTCTACACCCGCGTGACAGGCATCTGGGCCACAGTATGGCTCGAACCCGTAGGTAAAGGCGGACTTAAAAACTGCCGCATCACTCCCGATCTCGACCAGAAACAATTCATCTTCGAACCCACATTCTTCGACTATGGCGAAGCAGCCACTTTCGAGGTGAAGGTTAAAGACAGCGGGAAAATAGTATTCCGCAAGGAAGTGCCGGCAAGCACAAGCGCTTTTGTGGCAGCAGGCATTAAGAATGTAAAGACATGGTCGCCCGAAAGTCCGTTCCTCTACGACGTAGAATACACCGTAAAAGACAAGAACGGTAATATAATAGATAATGTATGCGCGTATGCAGGAATGCGTAAAAGCGAGCTCCGCGGTATGGTTTACTACCTGAACAACGAGCCATACTATCAGCGCTTGGTGCTCGATCAAGGATATTATCCCGACGGACAATGGACGGCACCAACCGACGAAGCCCTGAAAAACGACATCATCCTCGGAAAGGAAGCCGGTTTCAACGGAGCACGACTCCACCAGAAAGTATTCGAGCAGCGCTACTTCTACTGGGCCGACAAGCTCGGCTACCTCACCTGGGGCGAGTCACCGTCGTGGGAGATGGACTGGACAAACCAGATTGCCGCGCGAAACATGATTAGCGAATGGGACGAATGCCTCGAGCGCGACTACAATGTGCCGTCGCTCATCGCATGGTCGCCACTCAACGAGACATGGATGAAAGACGTTGACAACCAGCGCGAGCGACTAACCAACGACCTCTACTTCATGACAAAGCGCTACGACCGCACACGACCGGTGGTATCAACCAGCGGAGGATATCACGCCGGACACACCGACATCTACGCCGAGCACACCTACGTGCAAGACCCCGTAGAACTCTACCACCAGCTCGAACTCGACAAAGACGGGATGCCCTACAACCACTGGCCAAAGTTCAGCGCACCATGGAAAGGCGAAGCCTACATGATCGACGAGTTCGGAGGAATACGGTGGGTGCAAAAAATGAAAGCTGCCGAGGTGACACCCGAAGACCAGTTCTGGGGATACGGAAAAGACCCGCAGACACTCGACGAATATTACAAAAGGCTGGAAGAACAAGTGAATGTCATCCTATCGCTTGATCACATAACAGGATTCTGCTACACACAGATTGTAGATGTGGAGCTTGAGAAGAACGGCATCTATACCTACGACCGCGAGAAGAAATTCGACATGCAACGCATCAAACGCATATTCTCGAAGAGCCGCGAACAGGCAAAGAAAGAAGTGGAGAAGATGCTCAGCGAAAGAGATAAGAAATAAAACAACAGAGAGAATTATAAACATTATTTATTAACCGCAGCTACTCCCTTCTGGGGGTGTTGCATTTACTAACTTAATTTTTATTATTATGAAAAGTTTCAAACTTTTACTCATGACAGCACTGCTTATGGTAGCAGGCAGCTTGAACGCTCAGGAGAATCAGGGTGAAATCATCGACCTCCTCCCTGAGAACGTAACCGCCAACATCGGATCGGAGCGTAAGCAAGACAAGCAGAAGAACATGGTTATCGCCGGTTCTCCTGAAAAAGGCTACAAGGCATTCTTCGCAGCCGTTGACGATGAACACGGAGAGGAACTCTGGGTGACCGACGGTACAAAGGAAGGTACACACATGGTGAAGGATATCGTTCCTGGCACAGGTAGTGGTAACCCAATGTATCTTGGTCGTCTGAATGACAAGGTGCTCTTCTCGGCTTACACCGACGAGACCGACTTCGAGCCATGGGTGAGCGACGGTACTGAAGAAGGTACTTTCATGCTCGCTGATCTCTACACATTCGGAGCAAGCGACCCGAAGGCATTCACACAGATGAACGAGACACAGGCTATCTTCGGTGCTATCGACGATGAGAGCGCCGAGTTCGACACCGACCGTGGTCCACAGCACTGGCTCTACGTCACCGACGGTACCGTTGAAGGAACAAAGCGCGTGGTGGAAGATGCTGAAAGCCCCAACCAGGCCGACATGCGCCATCCCGGACAGGACAACACGACACTGCACACAGCATATGTGCGCGTTGGACGTCGCGTATTCTTCAAGGCCGACATGACTAACGGTTCTACTGGTGAAGAGCTCTGGGTGACCGACGGAACAGAAGAGGGTACATACGAAGTGATGGACATCAACTGGGAACAGTGGCCAGAAGGCAAGTGGGGACACGACGAGGGTTACACACGTAACTGCGGACTCGACAACCTCGAGAATTACAAGAACGAAAAGGTGTTCTTCCAGGCATGGACTCCACGCTACGGCTCAGAGATGTGGTGCTCCGACGGTACAAAGGGCGAGCCTGTGACCGGCGACGGACAAGGCGACGACCACACATACCTGATCGCCGAACAGGACGAGACAATCGGCGACAATGGCCTTGGTAACGGTCGCGGTACGTTCGGTACAGGATGGGAAGTCTACGACGACCGCATCTGGTTCCGCATGTGGGATCCAGTAGGCGGCTACGAGATTGGTGGAACAAACATGCAGAAGGGCGACAAGAAATACTTCGACATCTGGCAGGAAGAGCCATCTAACACCCACAATTCCTACTCTGACCCAGGTTGCATCTTCGACGGCGTCTACATGTTCTGCGCCGCTCACGGATTTGATGCAGCACGCGAAGACAACTACGGCGGTGAAATGTGGTGCCTCGATGGCGAGAAGGTCTGGATGCAGTACGACTTCTGCCCAGGCACAGGCTGCGACTGGATCAAGGAGCAGACAGTGGCCGGAGGTTCTCTCTACTGGTACAACGAGAGCAACTCTCAGCCCGACGTGTTCGGTTCTGGTATCTATCGCCTCGACAGCAAAGACGGCATACCAGTGGTCTGCACACACATCGTTCCGACAGGCGACTTTGCAAACACACTGCGCAACCTCGACGGCGACCTCATCTTCAACCTCAACTCCAACCACAGAGTGTACGTCTATAAGTACACCAAGGAAGGATGGGACGGCAAGAGCGACAAGGGTTACCTCGAGCCAAACTTCGACAAGGACGGTGCTACAGGTATCGAAGATGTAACCAATAACAAGCTTGGCGAGAACGTGAACGTTTATACCATCAACGGTATGCAGATTCGCCAGAACGTGAAGGCTGAACAGGCAACAGAAGGACTCGAGAAGGGTATCTACGTTGTCGGCGACAAGAAAGTCGTTGTTAAATAATCACTAAACAATAACAAGGCATGAGGTTTTAGGACTTACGTTCTATCAATGGCATAAGGCCTAAAACCTCAAGGCCTTTTCAAAAACACCTAAACTGAAAAAGGTGCCTCATCAAAAACAACAAATATAAATACTATGAGTAAAAACAGATTATTCAGGTTGGCAATGCTCCTCTGCATGACATTCTTCGCATTGACAGTCAGTGCGCAGAAGATAAATGTAAAGGGAACGGTTGTCGACTCTCAAACCCAAGAGCCCCTGACGGGAGCCGTGGTAAAAGAGAAAGGAGCCAACAATGGAGTCATCACCAATTTCGACGGTGAATATACCATCAGCGTCCCATCGAATGCCACACTCGTCGTTACTTACATGGGCTTCGCAAACCAAGAAGTTGCTGTTGGCGGCAGGCACCAAATAGACATTACTATGGAGCCAGAAGCCAATGAGCTCGATGAACTTATCGTCATTGGTTATGGTATGCAGAAAAAGAGCGACGTGACAGGATCAATCTCCTCGATATCGGGAAAAGACATCAACGACATCCCCGTCTCCTCAACACTGCAAGCACTGCAAGGACGAGCATCGGGTGTGAACATCATCCAGAATACAGGTGCACCGGGCAGTAAGACAACAATAAAAATACGCGGTACAGGTACTGTGAACGACGCCGACCCGCTGTATGTAGTCGACGGATTCATTGTCGACAACATCGACTACCTTAACCCTAATGACATTGAAAATGTAGAAATATTCAAGGATGCCGCCTCAAGTGCCGTCTACGGCTCACGTGCCGCTAACGGCGTTGTAGCAATCACGACAAAGAGCGGTAAGGAAGGACGCACGAAAGTAACCTACGACGGATACTTCGGATTCTCAAATCCTTGGAAGAAAATTGATGTAATGGATGCCGACAACTATGCACTCATGCTCGACTACAGAGATGGCACAAGTTATTATTCATCAGACGGCCGACTCTTTATGTCGAAGGATGACAATGGCAGCTATTACTATGATGATCACAAGCAGCTACTGCTCGACACCATTCACAACAACTCGGCCGGCAACTACTGGGATGCAATAACACGTACCGGTATCAAACAACAACACGGAGTATCTGTCTCCGGAGGTACCGATCGCCTGCAGTACCTGACCAGTGCAAGCTACTACGACGAGAAAGGTATCATCGAAACATCAGGATACAAACGACTTAATGCACGCGCAAACATAAAGGCCACACTTGCAAAATGGCTTACGATGTCGACAAACATGGCTTACGTCAACGAGCGCCAAAGCGGAGTGCCAGAAGGATCATCGAGCATACTGAAACAAGCACTGTACATGAATCCTATGACATACCTGCACGACAACAAAGGCTACTGGTACAGCAGCAATCCGCTATCACGACTTGAACAAAACCACAGCAAGATGCACCGCAACCGCATGGAAATGAACCTCAGCCTCGACGCTAAGATCTGCAAATTGCTGACATATCAGTTTAAAGCATCATACTATAATACACACAGAACCGATGATGACTTCTCAGAAGTATTCGCACTCAACGAAGACTTCTCAATGCCAGGTTCGCTTACTCAAGTATACAAATATCAAACCAATACAGAGAAGTGGGAGATAAATAACCTTCTCACCTTTGCCTGGAGCGACAAGCACCACAGCATCACAGCTCTTGCCGGACAAACAGCTGAAGGATCGAAGACAAGCTGGCAACAGTCATACCGCAAAGGAACTCCTTCAAACGAAGACGTGTTCCACTACATCTCGAGCGCCTACACCGGCGACAAGACCTACGGACTCGACTCTGAATGGACGGCTATCGGCCTCATCGGACGACTCATCTACAGCTTCAACGATACTTACCTCTTCCAAGCAAACATACGTGCCGACGGTTCATCAAAATTCTCGAAAAACAACCGCTGGGGTTACTTCCCATCAGTATCGTTGGGATGGAAATTCTCTAACGAGCCATTTATGAAGAATGTAAGATGGATGACACTTGGTAAGTTCCGCATAGGCTGGGGTACTCTTGGTAACAACCGTATCGACGAACTCGCACGATACACCTACCTCACATCAGGATATAACTATCCATACGGACTTGGCAACCACACCCTCTACGAAGGATCGACAGCCGTTGTACTTGGCAACGACGATATCAAGTGGGAAAAGAGCGAGAACTTCAATATCGGTTTCGACTTCGGATTCTTCAACAGCCGACTCACATTCACCGTTGAATACTTCAACAAGAAGACCTCCGACATGCTTCTCCGCGTTCCTACCGTCGGATCGGCAGGACTTGACAGCTCTCCAATGACCAACGCTGGTTCGGTAAAGAACTACGGATGGGAATATGAGGCAAAATGGAAAGACAACATCGGAGCTGACTGGCGCTACGAAATCGGTTTCAACCTCTCTTGGATAAAGAACAAGGTAACGAGCCTCGGAACAGGCAACGAGCCTATCTACGGCAGCTACCTCAGCGAAGGAAGCATCGTAGACTACGTCACGAAGACAGCCGTAGGACTGCCCATCGGCAGCTTCTTCGGATACGTCACAGACGGCATCTTCAACTCATATGAAGAAGTGGCAGCAAGTGCACAGTACGATGCAGGAAAGAACTACTGGGAGCAGTCGGCTCTGCCTGGCGACTTCCGCTTCAAAGACATCAACAACGACGGACGTATCACAGCAGAAGACCGCACATATCTCGGCTCGCCACTTCCGAAGTTCGTATTCGGTGTGCCAATGGGCGTTGGATACAAAGGCATAGACCTGAGCATATTCTTCCAGGGACAGACAGGCAATAAGGTGTTCAACGTTATGGACTACTATCTCTATAATGCCGCCAATGGTAATGTATATGCCGACCTGCGTGACCAGCACTGGTCAGGACAGATAGCAGCGGGACGCGAGTTCTTCCCACTGAACACCAATGCCGAAGTGCCCGACCTGCGTAGCGGCGACACAAACCGCAACTTCCGTTCAAGCGACTTCTTTGTGCACGATGGATCATATGTCCGTTTGAAAGAACTCCGATTGACATACAACTTCCCACAGCGGATACTCTCAAAGCTTAAGATATCCAACCTTGCCCTATCGCTCACAGGCTACAACCTGCTCACCTTCACATCATACAACGGCTTCGACCCAGAAGTAGGTAAAGTTGTAGGAACAGAAGGCAACAACCTCAGCATGGGTGTAGACCAGGGTAACTATCCTCAGGCTCGCTCATTCACATTCGGTGTAAAACTTGGCTTATAAAAGAAAGGAATGATTATGAATAAGATATTTTTTAAATTACTGCTTATCGGTTTTGTCCTCTCACTGACTGCCTGTGACGACTTCCTCGACAAGGACGTCCTGGGCCGTGCAACCGACGAAACCTATTACGACACCCAATACAAGATGCAGTCGGCCCTCGATGCCGTGTACGACGTATTGCAGTCGGACAGCTACAATGATCAGGAATGGCGTTTCGGAGAGGCATGTGCCGACGACGTTCTCGGTACCGATGAGGGCCTGACATCACAGATGGGACAACTCGTCAACTTCCGTTTCAACACGTCAAACACATGGATACTGCAACGCTGGAATGTGAACTACAAAGGCATACACCGCGCAAATCAGGTGATAGCCAATATTGGCAAAGTCAATATCTCGACAAGCCAGAATTCTGCATATACAGCAATACGCAATATTCTCGGACAGGCTAAATTCCTGCGTGCATTCTACTACTTCAACCTTGTCAAGACCTTCGGTGGAGTACCCATCCGTCCAGAGGTTGAAGACGTAGGCAACTTGGTCGTTCCACGCAGCACAAAGGAAGAGTGCTATGCTTACATAGAGAAAGATCTCCGCGAAGCTATCATCACTCTCCCAGCCATCTACCCCGTAGAACAATTGGGAAAAGCAACACGCGGAGCTGCGATGGCGCTTCTCATGAAGGTTCTCATGTATCAGGCCACACCTGGTGTCCCGTCTCAGAAATGGGAAGAGATGAAACAGTTCGGAGAATATTTCATCGACGGAAAACCGATGACCATCCAGCAAGTGCTGAAGTATGATGGCTCGGAGGACTGGGAAGCCCTTCGTCAGCGGCTGTGGTTCAAACCGCAGAACCTGCTCACAGAAAGCGACCCCTATGAGAAGCCTGAGACGTCGCTCGACTACATCTCTGGAGCCTACTCGCCTATGGTCGGCGTATATTCGCTCGCTTACCAAGACTACTATGGAGCCGCACTACACAACGGCGACAAATATTCATACGTCTATCAATGGTATGGCGACGGAGAGTTCTGCCGCGGTTCTGTATTCGAAGTGGTATTCAAGGAGAGTGCCGATGGCTCCAGTGGCGACACCAACGAAGGCGCTGGAATCGAATTCTTCGACGTGGGAACAGTGAAAATCTACTGCACCAACGACATTGCCACGAAACTCTTTGGTACTGACGTCAGAAGACAATATCTTATTGCCCACCAGACCACTACCCCCGACGGCGAGATATGGCAGGGCGGAGAAGGTCGACAGGTATCGCTGAAATGGTATACCCCAAAGAAAGACAAACCTAAGTTTGCTGGTGATAATGGCCGCAACCGTCGCGTGATACGATATGTAGAAGTCGTCCTCATGTATGCTGAGGCTCTCAACGAATGTGGCGACCGTGAGGGAGCCATCAAGAACCTCAACCTCTGCAAGGCTCAGGTGAACACCATCAACGCCAGTACCAAACTCTATGTTGCCGGTGGCTATGGCTACGTGCGCGACCAGATCTACGAAGAGCGTCACATGGAACTTGCATTCGAATGGGACCGTTTCTTCGACATCGTTCGTCAGGGACGTGCCGCAAAGGTCCTCCACACATTCGGTGCAAACCGCTATAACAGCCGCGGACTCTATTTCCGTCAGGGCGTAAACGAGTTATTCCCAATCCCACAGACAGAAATCGACGTCTCTAATGGTGTGGTAGAACAGAATCCTGGTTACTAATCACTTAAAAATTACAGAACAATGAAAAAGTCAATTAATATACTTTTGGCCGTTTGCTTCGCATTCCTGTTTGCAGCCTGCTCCGACGATAACGAGGAGGCACGCACACCGCAAGTAAACGTCACGTTCGACAAAACCAACCTCGTAATCAACGAGTCAATGGAACTTCGCGTTACAGGTGTGGCAGATCAGGTTGTCGTCTTCACCGGTGACAAGGATCACGAATACGCATTAAGGCAAGAGAGCAACACGGGATTTCCTGTAAACAAAGGGCTCTTCACATATTCCTACGCCACGCCAGGCACATTCCACGTAGTGGTGGTGGCATCCACCTACGACACTTTCTTGGGCAACAACATCAAGGAGAATATACAGGAATTCGACGTGACAGTAGTCGACGATATTACTGCCATTGATGCCATCTCCACCAGCATCACCCCCAACATCTACTATGCAGAGCTCGTCAACAACGTTGATTGGGTGCTTTGTCTGCCTACAAAATACCTCTACAATAATAAAGAGGTAAAAGTAAATGCTACAAAGCAGCGTTTGAATTTTGAGATTGTATCAGACTCATCGAAGATATTTATCGATAATGAGCCGTATAAATCTAATTCTTATTATAACCTGACTGTCGCACACGACATTCAAGTTCTCTCTGATGCAGGAACCACACGCGACTATAAACTCTATGTTCCTATCTATCCGGAATTTAGCAGCGTAAAAGCCGAAGGCGTTACAGGAAAGTTGACACGCGATGCATACTTCCAAGATTTGCAGACCTATACTTTTGAGTTGCCAGATGGCACCGATAAGACAAAGGTGAAGATTGAGTATGCTACCGACAGCGATGCCAAGTTCTATGCTGGTGGAAGCGAAGTACCAAGTGGTTCCACCATTGATTTGACAAACGCAAACACTGAATACACACTTATTAGGACGCTCGAAGAAAATCCTGCCGTGAGGGCAGTATCGAGAATTGTATTTGCTTATTAATTAAACCAAATGACATGGATAATAAGAAAACATTATTGTTCTTGCTATCCTTAACAGTAACATTCCTCGCTGCGGCGGGGAATGTTACTCCTTATAAAGGATCGCGTATTTTCTGGGACACAACAAGCCGCTACACTGTGTTCAGCACAGGATGGTATGCCCGCATGATACAACTGCAGGACGGCCGGCTGATGGCAGCATGCGAACATAGCGGCATCGACATCGCCTTCAGCAGCGACGGAGGCAGATCGTGGACATCGCCAACAAAAATCGTCAGCAACACCAACAACACCCCCAACTGTGTTCCCGACCTCATACAACTCAAAGACGGAACCATCATCGTGGCCTACAATCCCCGCCCGTCGACACCATACACCGAAGACCGTCACTTCGGCATGCGATGCAAACGAAGCACCGACAACGGAACAACATGGAGCAACGAGATCTTCGTCTACGACGCATCCTACATCTGGGACGACGGATGCTGGGAGCCCTCACTCATCGAACTGCCCAGCGGAGAACTACAGCTCTACTACTCCGACGAAGGACCATACACCACCTCCAGCGAACAGAATATCTCCGTCTGCCGCTCCTTCGACGGTGGCCTCACGTGGAGCAAGCCCGACATCGTCTCCTTCCGTGCCGGATACCGCGACGGAATGCCATGCCCCGTACTGCTCAAAGACCAGTCGGAAATCGTCGTCACCATCGAAGACAACGGCTGGCCGGGAGTGGGCGACTTCTTCCCAACCACTGTCAGATGCCCGCTGAAAACCAACTGGAACGACTACTACGTCGATGCCAACAGCCCAAACCGAGAAAAGACACTCGACTTTGCCTACTGCCCCAATGCCACCGGAGGAGCACCATACCTACGCGTGCTGCCATGGGGAGAAACCGTCATGTCATATCAGTCGGCATATAACCACAACGGAAAGCTGAACATGTACGTGGCACTCGGCGACGAACAGGCACGCAACTTCAAGTCGATGCAACACCCCTTCCGCATCGGTGACACAGAGACAGTAATGTGGAACTCCGTATGTATCGTCGACACCGGCGAAGTAGTGGCCGTAGGAGGAGTGAACAACTCCATCGAAATGATAAAAGGCTATGCCGTGAACAAACTCCAGGCACCATACGCACACCCGAAGATCGACGGAAAACTAACACGCGCAGAAGGCTACTACAAGATCTTTTCTACACAGGTGATACTCGGAATAGAAACCGGCACACGAACCATCGCCGACTTCGCCTACGACAACGACTCTCTCTATTTCATTGCACGTGTGACAGATAAGCAACAAAACAGCGACGCAACCTCCTACTCAGACGGAATAACGCTACTGCTCGACTACGAAAACGAATCCTATGCCGCTCCGTCCGACCACTGCTGCCGATTCTTCATCCGACTCGCAGGCGATTGTGTAGCATACAGAGGATCATCCACCCAGAACAAATGGATAAAGACCGATATCGAAGGGATAAACGTGAAGACGACATCTGCCTCCTCGTACTACATCCTCGAAACCGCCATCCCATGGAAGGCAATAGGACTCACCACGTCACCATCGGGCAAGACCATGCGAGCAAATGTCATACTCCAAGACCGTGGACAAAGCTCCATCGACATACAGACAGAAAGCATTCCCGACGCAAAGCGCGACGCACCGTATACATGGATGGAATTCTACCTACAACCCAACAACGAAACAGGGATAAATGAAGAATTAAGGATGAAAAATGAAGAATCTCCTGCCATCTACGACCTGCAGGGGCGGCGGCTGAACGAAGAGCCCGAACGGGGACTGTATATAAAGGACGGCAAGAAGATTGTGAAGAAATAAATGTTACAAAACAAAATGTGTGGTGAACTCTATAATAATAGTCAGCTTACCACACATTATTATATCATAAGAGTATTTATGCCGTAGTAATAGCGTCAAAAGCCATATTATTACAATTGTTTAATATTTTTTAACTCCAGATTGGACATAAGTACATATTTTCTGGACAATTATCCATGCGAATTATCAAAAAGTTTGTTATTTTTGTCCGCAGAAATCAAATATAATAAACAAACAAATTGTTAACTTAAATAAATTTATTATGAAAAAGACATTATTATTATTATTCTGCGCATTGTTCTCTATTAGTGCAAGTGCACAATTGAAAGTCAGCACAAGCGGCAATGTCACCATCGCCTCTACCACAGCCGGCCCAGCTAAGTTGAACGTCGGCAGCGTGACAGGCTATGACGGTTATCTTCTTCGTAACGTGAATCTCTATTCCAAGGTAGACATCCTTGAATCCCAGCTCAATATCGGAGTCCTTGGCGACGTGAATACGAGCAATTCCAATTCCGAGGCAGTTACCGTTGGCGTATTTGGGACGGCCTCTAACAGCGGGGCAAACAAGAATTTCGGCGTGATAGGTATGCTCGGAGGAACAACAAACGGAGCTGGCATCTATGGCACAACAAACACCAGTCTCTATTCCCTGCCAAACACTTATGGCCGTTATGCGGCTTATTTTGATGGCAATATATATACGACAGGAAGTCAATCGGCGAGTAGCTATCTTACCTCCTCCGACCGCAACCTGAAGGAAAACATCGCAGCCCTGTGTTCCGAAGAAGACGGAGAGACGGCGCTCGACAAAGTGATGGATATGAACGTGGTGAAATACAACTACAAGAAGCGCGAGATAGAAGTTGATGAGAACGCCCTGCAGACGATGAGCGAAGACGACAAGGCTGCGCTTGAACTTGAAAGGGAGAATGCCGAGAAGGATGCGCAGAAACTTCATTTCGGTCTCATCGCACAAGAGCTGCAGACCATCTATCCCAACCTCGTCACGGAAGGACAGGACGGTATGCTCGCGATAAACTACGTCGAGCTCGTGCCCGTGCTAATACAGTCCATCAAAGAGCTGAAGCAGGAAATCAACGAGATGAAGGGCGAGGGCCAGATTGCCAAGGCCCCGGCCGCCACAGCCATCGCGACCGCCCCGGCAGAAGGGAAGACATCCGCTCTCTATCAGAACACCCCTAATCCCTTCAACGGCAACACGACAATACGCTTCCGCATCGCCGACGGAGCACATTCGGCCAACATCTGCATCTACGACATGCAGGGCAAACAGCTCCAGCGCCACGACCTCTCCACCTCTGACGACAGCCTGACCATCGACGGCACACAGCTCGGCGCAGGCATGTACCTCTACTCCCTCATCGTGTAGATAATAACTGAAAAGGATACCACTATAATAATCGAAAAGGTTACCACGTAGACCAGAGTTTTACGTTATATATAAGGTGACTCATAAGAGCG
>JAFUVV010000026.1 GCA_017477435.1 Prevotella sp. | reverse complement strand
CTTGTCCATGTCTACCATGTTTTAACTAATTATACCTTACAGCGCTCTTATGAGTCACCTTATATATAACGTAAAACTCTGGTCTACGTGGTAACCTTTTCGATTATTATAGTGGTATCCTTTTCAGTTATTATCTACATCCAACGGGAGACGGTCATGTCGGTAACCCCCATCTGTTCGGCTAGCCATCGGTTGGTGATTTGCTTATCGGCCAATACCACTCTGATTCTGTTTTGACAATCTTTCTTCGTCATCTATCTTGGTTTTAGTTATTTCATGTGCAAAGATAAACATAATTTGTTAAATCGCCTAACTTGATGTTGAATATTATCTCTTTTTTGTAGTTTTTTGTGTACTCTTGGACTTGTGTGTGGTATGGGTCCGGGGGTTAGTGGGAAGGGTTGGGTTGGAAGAGGGTGAAGAAAAAGAATACGGCGGCTCTTCTGGGAGGGATGTCTTTTGCTGTGCCGATGAAGCGGTAGCTGCTGTCGCGCACGGTGCCGTCGGACTCCACCTTTCCGATCATTCTGTAATGCCGGTCGCGCACGGTGCCGTCGGGCTCTATCTTTCCTATCATCGTGTACTGCCGGTCGCGCACGGTGCCGTCGGCGTCGATCTTGCCAGCCATACGGTAGTTTCTGTCCTCGATTGTCCCGTCTTTGCGGAATCGCCCTATCATCACGTACGCCTCGTTGCGCACGGTGCCGTCGGCGTCGATCTTGCCGATGAAGCGGTAGCTGCCGTCGCGCATCTCCTGGGCGACGCCGCTGAGGATGGATAGCATGAGGGCGATTATGGTGATGTATGTTCTTAGATTCTTCATGCAGCAAAGATAAATATAATTTGTCAAAAATTGGAAGAAAAAATATTTTTCTGTACTTTTGCAGTAATTAAAGAAACACAACAGAAATCATTTATGGGAAGAAATCTTAAATCTATTGTTTTCGTCTTACTTGCTTTGATGTGTGTGGAACCGTCGTTCTCTCAGAAGTCGATGGACAAGATGTGGGGCTCGAGCGGCTCCTCGGGTGCTTCTCCTGCGAAAGAGGGTAGGGGACGGCTGTTCTCGTGGGGCAACTATGCCATGTTCATCCACTGGGGTCTCTACTCGAGTCTGGGCAACGTGTGGAACGGGAATACGTACTACGGCATCAGCGAGTGGATTCTTAATAAGAACATGGCCAACATCGACCGCAGCGAGTATCGTGCCATTGCGAAGCGCTTCAACCCCAGCGAGTTTGATGCAATGAAGATTGCGCAGCTGGCGAAGGACGCGGGAATGAAGTACATCGTCATCACTAGCAAGCATCACGAGGGCTTCGCCATGTATCATTCCAAGGTCGACAAGTTTAATATCGTCGACACCACCCCCTTCGGTCGCGACCCGATGAAGGAGCTCTCCGAGGCATGTAAGAAGCTCGGACTGGGATTCGGGTTCTACTACTCCCACAACCAGGACTGGACATACCCCGGCGGCAATGGCGGTCCGGCTGTCGACAGCGAGGGCAATCCGAAGACGATAGACGACTATTTCTACGAGAAATGCCTGCCCCAGATAGACGAGATTACGAAGAACTACGGCGACATGGAGATAATATGGCTCGACACTCCCGGACGCATTCCGAAGGAGTATGTGGAGAAGATTGTCGACGTGATCCACCGCAACCAGCCCCACGTGATGGTCTCGGGACGCGCGGGCTACGACCTGGGCGACTACCGGACGCTCGACGACATGGAGATTCCCATCGAGAACATCGACGGCCTGTGGGAAACGGTCGACGTGACAAACGACTCGTGGGGCTATGCCTGGTACGACAACAACTGGAAATCGCCGAAGGAGATACTCCAGTATCTGATCACTACCGTTGCGCGCGGCGGTACATATATGCTCAACGTAGGCCCTGATGCCCTTGGGCGGATACCCGAGGGAGCGCAGATGTCGCTGCGCGCGTCGGGCAAGTGGATAGAACGCCATCCGCAGATGGTCTACGGAGCACAGCCCTCGCCGTGGAAGCATGCATTGCCTTGGGGCGATGTGGTGCAACAGGGGAATAAGCTCTACCTCGCTATCTTCAACTGGCCCACGACGGGTCGGCTCTACCTCCCCGGCCTCAAGACGCAGGTGAAGAGCGCCGCGCTGCTCGGCGGGAAGAAACCGCAGCGGCTCAGCATGACGAAGGACGGCAAGTGGACAGTACTTTCCCTGCCCGCCACGCGTCCAGATGAGCTCGTGAACGTGGTCGAACTGACCATGACGAGCGAGAACATAGATGTGGACAACCAGCAGGCCCTCGACCCAGAGACGGGAGTGAAGAATATGTCGGTCAGATTTGCCACTACCGACGGCTGCGAGATGTATAAGTCGAACTGGATGGAGAAGTTCGGCGAGTGGAAGCACGTCTACTGCGTCAATAAGATGAAGCCCTCGAGCCGCGTCAGCTGGACGCTCGAGTTCAAGGACCCCGGCATGTATGCCATCAGTCTCAACGTGCGCGGTTCGGGCAAGTGCGTGTGGAAGGTTGAGAGCGACGAAGACCGTTTCATCCAGAACCAGCAGCGCGCCTCCGACCTGTTTGCCGACCGTCCGATAGGGTGGCTGAAGATAGACAAGGGCGGCACCCACACCATCAGCGTCAGCATGCTGAGCGGAGATGAGAAGACCGATCTCGCCGCCATCACCATCACCCCCGTGCCGTTCGAGTAGGGGAGCGGCGGCCATCGGAGGTTGTTAGCTTGGATAAATAAAAAGCGGAGGACAGGCTCATGCGAGCGTCTGTCCTCCGCTTTGTGTTCCGTCGGCAATGCTGTTACAGCACCGCTCATCCACCTCTAATTTCCTGCTGCCTCGCTATCAGATTCAGATAGCTTTACTATCCGTGCTTGATACTCTCGCTATCCGTGCTTGATATAGTTGCTATCCGTGTTTGATACCGTTGCTATCTAGCTTTGATACTGGCGTTAAATCCAAATCTGTCGTTTGGCAAAGGAAAGGAATATCTCAGTATGGCATGACATACATTAGGCTATAGCAGCGTCACTTCTATCATCTTGGCGCTTCTATAGTGACTTTTTCCTCATACCATTTGTCTTAAGCCATCAATGCACATGCTCGTCGTATGGAGTTCAGTCGTCCGATGAGCGAAGGCTTTTGACGTGCGACAGCCATGTTGTAGCGGTTTTGCATGTTTATTAGCATTTCGGGATTAATGCCTAAAGCAGCTTCCACCATAAGCGCAAAATCTGTAGTTACGGGACGTTTCCCGTTCAAGATCTCGTTAAGTTGAGTGTATGGCACTGAAAGTATCTCGGCAAATTTCTTTTGAGAAATGTTCCGGCTTTCAATCTCTTCCTTCAGTACATCGCCAGGGTGAGTCGGTATTCTGTTTGTTGCATTCATATTTCCTATTGATAGTGATTGGATATTTCTGTTATGGTGCAAATTGTCGTTCCACTTATCGTCCTTTCGTCCCTTCGTTATCGTTACCGTTCCTTCGTTATCGTCTTTCGTCCCTTCGTTATCGTCTTTCGTCCCTTCGTTATCGTCCTATCGTTCCTTCGTCATCGTCCTTTCGTCCCTTCGTTATCGTCTTTCGTCCCTTCGTCATCGTCCTTTCGTCCCTTCGTTATCGTCTTTCGTCACTTCGTTATCGTCCTTTCGTCCCTTCGTGAAGGTTCCTTATTCGCTGTAGACATAGTTGAACCGTCCGCCTGGTGCGACGTCGCCGCTTACGTAGAAATCCATTATGTTGCCCTCGTCCTGCATGTTGTCGCACCACTTGAATTCGAAGTCGAGCGTCTTTCCTTGCAGGTTCAGCACCTTCCGCGGGATGCGTATCATGAGGCGGTTACCGTCTGTTCTCATCTGCCCCGTGCCGCAGTCGTGCCAGATCCATTTGCCCTGATAGCTGCTCTGTATGAACACGTTTTTCCCCTTCGGCTGCCGATAGTTCACGATGAAGTCATACCCCTGCCAGCCCGTCGTCTTGTCGCGGTCGGTGTCGAGGAGTAGCATCATCCAGTTTTTTCCGGTGGGCGAGGAGAGGGCGTTGTCGGTCGTCACGAGGAAATACACATAGTCCTTGTCGCGTGCCACCTGTGCCGCTACGATATCGTTGCGGCCAGAGTTGTTGGTGAGTAGCGTGTCGCAGCATCCCAGTGAATGGCGGTGCATGGTGTTGCCCCTGTACGATGTGTAGCGAGGACTGACGTTGTCCCACGCCTTCCAGTCGCCCAGGGCGATTGTCTTCTCCTCCGATGCCGAAGGCTGAGGGTCGGTGCCTTTGAATCGCCGCACGCGGTCGACGAGCTGCATGTAGTAGACATCGCCTCGGTCGCCCCATGCCTTCACGGGCTCAAGATCGCGGCTGTGGTCCCAGTCGAACTCGTCGACAAACGAGAACGGCTTGCCCGTCCAGGGCGTGCCCTCGGGAAACCATCGGCCGGCAATCCATTCGTTCCAGCCAGTGACGAATACCGCCTTCGGGTCCAGCTCGTAGGCGCGGTCCCATTGTTCGCTGAAGTTCCAGCCGTAGAGATACCCCTCCGTCCGAGGGTCGAAGCCGTTTCTGTAGGAATAGCTGCGCGAATATGCCCCCGGGAGGTTGAACGCACTGCAGTGGCCCTTCGTCTCATGGCACGCGTTCTGCGCCACTCCCACGGTCACGAGCTCGTAGCTGCCGTCGGGAGTAGGGATGTAACCATGTTGCGGATAATTCTCCAGCCAGCCCCACTGATTAGGGAATTTGGGGTCGGGGCCGTTGACATAGTCGGGCTGACCAGGTCGGAACGTGAAGAACTCCCTTATCTCGCGGTCTGTGGCGCTGTCGGTCAGATTGTCGGGATAGGCCATGATGCAAGGCTTGCCATCCCAGTAGAACCACAGATTCTGGTATTTCCCCTTGCTGTAGAGCCTGTCGTAGAGATGTCGCAGCGAGGTGAGCGAATATTCGCTGTAGCCGAATGGCAGAAGGAATCCTATCTTCGGGACGTTCACTCCGTCGCGTTGCGCGTCGCTCCACACCTCCATCAGCGAGTCGGTAGCCGCATCCCATGTGATCGAACCGTTTGTGCAGTCGAAGAAGACAGCGTCAACCTTCGCGTCGGCCAGCATCTCGGCGTGCTTCCTCAGCACCCACCTGTCGGTCGACCTGTAGTAGCCGAACAGCGGTTCCTCCCACCAGAAATGCCCCGGAGCGTTCTGCCATGCGTGATGGTCAGCCTCGCGCATCGCCTCGGGATAGGTGCGCACGATCTCCGAGATGTTTCTTATCCTGCTGCCTGGAGCATCAGTCTGAATGTTCCATGTCCAGTAGAACATTATCACCTGCTTGTCCTTTTTCTCGCCGTCGTATCGTCCCACCTCGCGTCCGAGAGCATCCGTTGCTGCCCAGTGGTCGCTGTTCACCACACCCTGAGCCTCTGCCGTCGTTGCATAAACAAGTCCAAGAAAGAAAAATAAGATTAACTTCTTCATAATATCAGATACTGTGTGTAGAAAAAATCCGTTCTCGTAAATAACTGTGCACTATGAGATTTGTCGAACTGAAAGTGAGACCCACTGACCGAAGGGAAGTAACTAAAAATCTCCCCTTCGTTTCTATTCTTTTTCTTCTATCATTACCTCAGCATCCTTAGCAGGTGGTAGATAGTCGGAGGCTTTTGTAGAAGAAATAACAGAATGTCCCACCTGCGCCTCCAGCTTCTTTCTTGCATCACCTGCTATACTTCCGCCCTTTCGGGCTATCTTTGCACTCTCTGAGAAGCCTTTGGGATTCTGTGCCTTACTTATCTCTGTTGCCGAGGCTTCGGCAAGGATGTTCAATGCAAGTTCGATATTTGTCATGTTGTCGCGAAGACTTTCTTTCTTCAGACCTTTAAACTGCTTGTATTGCTTGGTTGTCTTCCCGCTCCATGCTCGTGTGATGATATCAGTCAGCGAAGCATATTGTTGTCCCTGTATCACTCCTGCACGATCCCATTCATCCGTAAGCTCTTTCCTTACCTCAATACTTTTTAGACGTTGATTTATCCATTTGTCAGAATATCCAAGGCGTCGATAATCCGAGTATGCCTGCTCAAAATTCAGTTCAGGGTCCTGCATCTGCTCAATTCTCTTTGCAGCAACGGCAGCCATCCATTGTTTAAATGGTTCAGCCTTCGGCGAGGGGATCGACTGAATGATGCGGAACAGCAATTCCGGATCAGCAACATCGGTTTTGTATTTTTTTCCATCCTTTGGCGAAGCAAGTTTCAGTTGGTTACATTTTGTAACCGACTCGTTACCCTCCTTTATCAAGCGGAATTTTAATACCTTCCAGTAGTTTTTTGCGTGGTCGTAGTCAGGCTGGTTAGTCAGCACATGGCACACATCCACAATTGAAAAGTACCACTTCTCTTCCTGATCGTCCCAGACGGTTCTGACCTTATGTTGCTCAAATAATTGTAAAAGCTGTTTCTTTGTCATGGTAAAATTATCTTCTCTTTAAAAAACTATGAAAATCGCCCCCCAGCCTCTCAAAGGTAGAAACTATGAACTATGAGATATGTCGAACAGAAAGTGAGACCCACTGACCGGAGGGAAGTAACTAAAAAAATCGCCCTTCGGCGATTTTTCTATACCTTCTTCCCTGATACTATCTTGAAGAAAGTCAACCAGAGTATTTTCACGTCGAGCCACAGCGATCGGTGCTCCAGATAGTAGAGATCCATCTCCAGTCGCCGCAACATCTTCTCCATGGTGTCGGTATATCCGTTGTAGATCGTTGCGTAGCTGGTCACGCCAGGCCGTATCTGATAAAGAAGCTCGTAACGGCTGTCGTGCTCCATGATCTGGTCGATGTAGAACTTCCTTTCCGGTCGATAGCCAATGAACGACATGTCGCCACAGAGGACGTTCCAGAACTGCGGCAGCTCGTCAAGATGCGTCTTCCTCAGATAAGTGCCCACCTTCGTAAGCCTCGGGTCGCACTTACCATTGAACAGCGCAGGGCCATCCTCCTCAGCATTCGTCTTCATGCTGCGGAACTTATAAATATAAAAAGGTTTCCCGCCCTTGCCGATTCTTTCCTGTTTATATATTGCCGGACCTCCGTCTTCCCGCTTCACCGCAATGTAGCAAATCAGCATCAGCGGCGAAAAGACAACAAGACAGAAAAGAGCTATTACTATATCAAAAATTCGTTTTATTATATCTTGAGTAGAGATTTTATTCATATATCACGTTTTGCCTTTGTACATATATAACGCTTGAAATGCGATTATAGTATAAAGCGATGGATTTTTTTTTCGTTCACGAATTATTCGCTTTTGTTAGTACCTGTCAGTGCTTGGCTGTCCTTTTGTGGTACTATTTTCACAAATTCCGCGAAAGCAAGTTTATTTTGTCAGGAACTCTCTCGGTTGCTGTCCGTTTCGCCTGATATATACATCAATTACCAGTTGAATGGCAATGTATAGCACAATGTCGAGAATCAATATCCATGTTATCTTCAGATTCTCCATCAATAAGAAGTTCATTACTATGAAGAAAATCTGTAGTCCGAGTATGAAACATAGTGTTTGATGTGCTGTCATGCCAGTGCGCATAAGTTTGTGGTGGATATGGTTCTTGTCAGGCTTCATCGGCGATCGCCCATTACTCATTCTTACAATAATCACCCTCACGACGTCGAAGACCGGAATCAGCAACAGAGTCATCGACTGCAATAGTCCCATGCTGTGGAGTATGTTGCGAGAATCGTTCGTCATAGAAATCTTCAGTGCTAGGAATGCCAATACGAAACCAATCGTTAGCGATCCAGTATCGCCCATAAAAATCTTTCTGTTTTTTTTCTCGTCGCCGAAGATGTTGTAATATAGATAAGCCGTTATCACGCCCATCATCGACAGAATCATCACTACGTGATACGTCAATCCGCGATTATGGCAAAGGATCATAAATCCTGTCAGAGATATCAGTGCGAGGCCACCCGAGAGTCCGTCGATGCCGTCAATAAGGTTTACGGCATTCGATACAAACGCTACTGCAAAGATTGTCAGTGGCATGCCAATCCACATAGGTATCTCTCTGACGCCAAACAAGCCACCAAGATTGTTCAACCATAACCCCGACAACGGCAACAGCGATGCAGCCATTAGTTGCACAAACAGTTTCTTTCGTGCTCTCACACCTACGATGTCATCGATAAGTCCGACGATATAAACCATACCAACCCCCATCATGAACAGCATAGTCCACGAGTGAAGCGATATCTCCCCACCCTCAGTAGCGTCAGCCAGAAGTGCTACAGTTAGAATTCCGATGAGAGTACTTGGGATAAATGCAACACCCCCCAGCCGTGGAATAGCACTTTTATGCACCTTCCTCGAGTTAGGAATGTCATACAAACCTCTCCGCTTGCAAAAGTCCATAATCCACGGGATAAACACCATCCCGCATGCGAAGCTAACTGCAAACGCGGTTATAGAATATAGTAGTTTGTAGCTCATAAAATCAGCCTTTTATTTGTTCATACAGATGTACTTCCAGCTCTTGAGATCGTTGAATAATCCCCGCTATTGAGTATATAGAATTTTTTTCAACTGCAAAGATACATCTTTTCTCTCTATATTTTAAAAAAGAATGGCACTTATTTCGTTAATACGCTAATCATTTATCTAATAGTATTGTCACACAGATACCACAGATATCACGGATTTAATCTCTGCAGGTATTTAATGAAATATCTGTGTAATCTGTGATATCCGTGTGCTCTTATACTCAATCTGCGTGGTTATTTTTGTCACACAGATTTCACAGATGCCACGGATTTATCAAAATATTTTGTCACACAGATTTCTCAGATCTCACGGATTTTCTTTTGTATCTAAAGATAAATAATATCTGTGTGATCAGTGAT
>JAFUVV010000025.1 GCA_017477435.1 Prevotella sp. | reverse complement strand
TTTGTACCTTTGCAGCACTCAGTCGAAGTGGTATACTTTTGAATTATTTTTTGGTATACTTTTACGTTATCATTTACATATTTCCTTAAACGAACTACACGAACGTGCCTATTCCATATATGACAGCAAAGATGATGAAGATGCTGCATTGAGGGAATTGCATCGTCGTGCATATATGATACTCGATGAGGAAGAAACGATTAATCTTCTCATAGAATACTATGATGAATTTGACAGGCTATCTCATGAAGTTTCATTTGTTTCTTTGCAACAATCTTTGAAAACTCAGGATCTTTTCAAGATCGATACACCGAAACCGCAACTAACCAAATGGTTAGCAATGGAAGAAATTAGTAACATACTTTCCTCACTTATAGAGTATAAAAAGAAAAAAGAAGTTCCGCAACAGACTTCAGTTTATAAGATTAACAATCCAAGTAAACATTATTTTTACATTACAGAGTTTGGCCTTGAACTCGGTAGATGTGATGTGGTTGGGACATACGACCCTTTTATGGGATCATTTATAATTAGAGAAGGTAGTATCTTTCCATTAGAAGTGTCATCTTATAACAGATACTCGGCAGCAGACATTCAAAGAAGAATGTTCCTTAGAAAAAATTGTAGCAAGAAGGTGGATGGGTATTATCTGAGAAAGGATTATGTGTGCAAATCTCCCGACCAGGCTGCAATGTATGTTTGGGGCAGAGAAGTTGACGGATGGTCTGAATGGACTGACAACAAGGGAAGGTCACTGAGAGAAATTTTTAAATGACTCCATGAAAAAGATAATAATCATATTCTTTGTTTCTATCTTTTTTATTGCATTTATTGTCGGTAGATGTAATAATGATGATTCTATCGACACCACACAATCGGTTGCTCCTACAACAGTTCCAGACGAAACAATCAATACCGTAATTCCTCAAATTACAACTTCGGTTGAATCATCTGCTGTTGAAATTCCATCGATGCAAAAAAACATTCAGAGTCAAATGCTTTATAGATTGGCATATACGACATCATACAACTATAAGACAAAATGTCCTAACTGGGTTGCTTGGCATCTAACCAGTGAACATACAGATGGACAGTTTCCGAGAAAAGGCGTTCCCTACTATTCTAACGATGGTATTGTCGAAGGTGTTGGTTATGTGACCCAAGAAACTTGTAGGAATGGTTACTTCGTTGATTTAGAAGCTGAAGAGCCACGGCAACAACTTTCAGACTGGACAAGAGATTACAACATGTCGCATGGTCACATGTGCCCTGCTGGTGATAATAAATGGGATAAGGCAGCCATGAATCAGTCATTCTTGCTCACGAATATGTGTCCACAAGATGAAAAGTTGAATGGTGGTGGATGGAAAAAGCTTGAAGAAAAATGCCGCACATGGGCTAATCAATATGGAGGCATCTACATCGTTGCCGGCCCAATCTTTAATAAACCAATCACTCGGACATTAGGAGAAGGAAAAATTGCTGTGCCTGACGCTTTTTTTAAGGTCGTGCTTTGTCTTGAAGGAACACCCAAGGCTATAGGTTTCTTGTATAAGAATGACTCTTCAAGTCAGTTAATCAGAGATTGTGCTTGTCCTGTTGATAATATCGAAGATTTGACAGGACTTGACTTCTTTTTCTCTCTACCTGATGATATAGAGAACATTGTCGAATCTGATGCGAATCTGGCTAAATGGAATTAATTAAAAAATATGAAATCAATCCTCAAACTCGTTGTTGCAATTATATTGCTATTATGTTTGGCAGATATGCCATACGGATTCTATACTTTAGTTCGTTTCGTATCAGCGTTTGCTTTCGCTTATCTATCCTACGATTATTTCAAATCTAAGAAAGATGGTTTGGGATTTGTGTTTGCTGCTCTCGCATTGCTATTTCAGCCTTTCTTTAAGTTTGCATTGGGCAGAACAATATGGAACGTGGTTGATGTAATTGTTGCCGTCGGGCTTCTTTTTCTTCTTATTTCAACATTCAAGAGAAAGCGGAAATGATTTATGCACAAAGTATATTCTTTTGTGGTTTACAAAAGTTAAAAACGTTAAATCTTCTTCGTTGTTGTTCTACGCGGAATTTACAATGCCACTTTTCTATCGTTTAAAGCGTAAATTATTGATAGAAAACAACTTGCAAATTCCAGTACTGCAGGGACCTCACCTCCGTCACCATCGGCAACGGCGTGACGAGTTGGGGCGCAGTTCCTTTCCTCAATTGCCCCAAACTCACCTCTGTCACCATAAATAGTAATTATATAATGTCTAGTGAATATAGCTCTTCCTCATCTTTGAAAAATTATTTTGGTGAGCAAGTGACAGAATATATAATCGGCAACAGCGTGACTAGCATCGGAATCTATGCATTCCACGGCTGCTCCAAACTCACCTCGGTCACCATCCCCGGAAGCGTGAAGAGCATAGGGAAGGAGGCATTCAACGGTTGTTACGGCCTCACCTCGGTCACCATCCCCAACGGCGTGACGAAAGTAGGGGAAAAAACGTTCTATTGGTGCTCAAACATCGCCTCGCTCTCCATCGGCAAAAGCGTGACGAGCATCGGAGGCTATGCGTTCTATTGCGATAATCTGACTACCGTAAAATCGTATATAGAAACACCGTCTGCAATAAACGGCAAGACACAAAGTTCCCCGACTTTTCATTTAAATGCATTTAATAAAGCCACGCTATATGTGCCCGCGGGGACGATAGAGAAATACAAGGCTACGGAAGGCTGGAAGGACTTCGCGTCGATCGAAGAATTTACTTATAACCCTTACGACCTTAATGACGACACTAAGATTTCGACCGCCGACATTCAGGTGATTATCAACGACATGAAGAAGCCTCAGAGTGTTCAGGACTAAGACCACGACCTCAACGGCGACGGGAAAATCTCCACCGCCGACATACAGGTAATCATCAACGAGATGAAAAAGTAAAGGACAGCCCACCCCTAACCCCTCCCTAGGGAGGGGAACGAAAGACGAAAACGAAGGACGAAGAACGAAAGACGAAAACGAAAACGAAGGACGAAGAACGAAGAACGAAAGACGAAAACTGGGAGCGCGGGCGTCCCGCCCGCACCTGGACTTTCACCACCCCCAGTCCCTCCACACGGAGAGGCTGGGGGTGGGCTGTCTTTCCATGGAGAAACCAGGGGCTGGCTTTAACTCTAGCCTCTTTCTTTTCTTCCCACACGTGGGGATTTTTTATACCTTTTTAAAAAAATATTGGAAAAGTTGTATTCATATCAGAAAAAAGCCCTAAATTTGTAATCCGAAAAACGTAAAAGTAACTTTGTTAAATTAAAAACCTAAATCGAAATGCAACTATTAGACTGGATCGTTATCGGTGTGTTCTGTTGTGCACTGATAGGAATTGTACTCTGGGTGTTTAGTCAGAAGAATAACAACTCTGCCGACTATTTTCTCGGCGGTCGTGATGCTACTTGGATAGCTATCGGTGCGTCGCTCTTTGCGTCGAACATCGGTTCGGAGCATCTCATCGGCCTTGCCGGTACGGGCGCTGCAAGCGGTATGGCAATGGCCCATTGGGAGATGCAGGGGTGGATGATACTCATCCTGGGATGGGTGTTCGTGCCCTTCTATTCACGCTCAATGGTGTATACCATGCCAGAGTTCCTTGAGCGTAGATACAACAAGCAGAGCCGTACCATTCTTTCGACGATATCGCTCATCAGCTATGTGCTGACAAAGGTGGCCGTGACAGTCTATGCCGGCGGACTGGTGTTTCAGCAAGTGTTTGGAATAAAAGAACTCTGGGGCATCGACTTCTTCTGGATTGCAGCCATCGGATTGGTGCTCATCACTGCTGTTTATACTATCATCGGCGGAATGAAGTCGGTGCTCTACACATCAGTGCTCCAGACACCGATCCTGCTCCTCGGTTCCCTTATAATCCTTGTCCTCGGTCTGCGTGCCCTCGGAGGATGGGACCAGATGCTGGCCCTCTGCGATGTGAAGCCCGCCTACGAAGGTGCACAAGGTACGATGATCCATCTCATGCGCTCCAACAGCGACCCACAGTATCCGTGGCTCGGAGCACTGATAGGCTCGTCGGTAATCGGATTCTGGTATTGGTGCACCGATCAGTATATTGTTCAGCGTGTACTCTCAGGAAAGAATGAGCGCGAGGCACGTCGCGGTACCATCTTCGGAGCATATCTGAAGCTGCTGCCTGTGTTCCTGTTCCTCATTCCGGGAATGATTGCATTTGCTCTCCATCAGAAGAGCCTTGCAGCCGGAGGCGAAGGCTTCCTGCCGTTCCTTGCAAATGGAGCGGCCAACTCCGACGCAGCATTCCCGACACTTGTCGCAAAGCTTCTGCCGGCCGGAGTGAAGGGACTCGTGGTCTGCGGTATCCTTGCTGCACTCATGTCGTCGCTGGCATCACTGTTCAATTCGTCGTCGATGCTTTTCACTATAGACTTCTACAAACGTCTGCGTCCACAGACATCAGAGAAGGCTCTGGTGAAAATCGGCCAGGTGGCAACCGTCGTTATCGTAATCCTCGGCATACTGTGGATCCCGATCATGCGCAGCATCGGCGATGTGCTCTACAACTACCTGCAGGATGTGCAGTCGGTGCTTGCACCGGGCATTGCATCAGCGTTCCTGCTTGGTATCTGCTGGAAGCGTGCCTCGGCAAAGGGAGGCATGTGGGGACTGCTCGCCGGTCTGATTATCGGAATGACACGTCTCGGTGCAAAGGTGTACTATAGCTCCAACGACGATGCAGCGCAGACATGGTTTAAGTCGGTGTTCTACGACTTCAACTGGCTATTCTTCTGCGGATGCATGCTCGTTGTATGTCTTGCCGTGGTTGTGATTGTCAGTCTTATGACAAAGGCTCCCGACGAGGAAAAGATTCGCGGACTCGTATTCGGCACCGCCACTCCAGAGCAGAAGGCAGCGTCGCGTGCAAGTTGGAATAAGTGGGATGTGATCCACTCCTGCATTATTCTCGGTATCACTGTTGCATTCTACATCTATTTCTGGTAAATGAAGATAGGATTGAAGAATTCACTCCTCACTCCACACTTATAATATCATGACAATAGAAGAACTGAAAGAAGAAGTTTTCCGTGCCAATTTGGAACTGGTGCGACAAGGATTGGTGATATACACCTGGGGCAACGTGAGCGGCATCGATCGTGAGCGTGGGCTCGTGGTGATAAAGCCATCGGGCGTGGGCTACGATGTGATGAAGGCCAGCGACATGGTTGTCGTCGACCTCGCTACAGGTGAGACCATCGGCGGCGGGCTGCGTCCTTCGTCGGACACACCGACCCATCTCGTGCTCTATCGTGCTTTTCCCGATGTTCGTGGTGTGGTGCATACACATTCCACATACGCGACGGCGTGGGCACAGGCAGGACGTGACATTCCGAATATCGGTACCACGCATGCCGACTATTTCTATAAGGACATCCCATGCACGGAAGACATGACTGCTGCCGAGGTGGAAGGCAACTATGAACTGGAGACGGGCAACGTGATCGTGCGACGGTTCGAGGGCATCAATCCTAATCACACCCCAGGTGTGCTCGTGAAGAATCACGGGCCGTTCACGTGGGGCACATCGCCTGCTAACGCAGTCTACAATGCCAAGGTGCTTGAGCAGTGTGCGAAGATGGCCTACATAAGTCTGGCAATCAATCCAGATACCACGATGAACCCGCTTCTCATCGAGAAACACTATCAGCGCAAGCACGGCCCGAATGCCTACTACGGACAAAAGAAATGACAATTGACAGTTATATTTTTGACAATAGTGATATGCATATAATATGCCCATTCTAACTAAATCACGAAATATTAAAACGAAATAGAGATATGATAAAAGCATTTGAGAATTTCGAAGTATGGTTCGTCACGGGAGCACAGCTCCTCTATGGTGGCGACGCAGTGGTACAGGTTGATGGCCATTCCACAGAAATGGTTGCAGGCATGAATGCATCAGGCATTCTGCCAGTGAAGGTTGTCTACAAAGGCACAGCCAACTCGTCGGCCGAGGTCCTCGACGTGATGAGTCGTGCCGAGGCCGATCCTAAGTGTATCGGAGTGATAACATGGATGCACACATTCTCTCCGGCAAAGATGTGGATTCATGGCCTGCAGCGACTCACGAAACCACTGCTTCATCTGCACACGCAGTTCAACAAGGAAATCCCTTGGGAGACGATGGACATGGACTTTATGAACCTGAACCAGAGTGCCCATGGCGATCGCGAGTTCGGGCATATCCTTGCCCGTATGCGTAAGAATCACAAGACGGTGGTTGGCTATTGGAAAGACGAGAAGACGTTGGAGCACATTGCCGTATGGCAGCGTGTGGCAGCAGCATGGGCCGACGCACAAGACATGCGCATCCTGCGTATCGGCGACCAGATGAACAATGTGGCCGTGACAGATGGTGACAAGGTAGAAGCAGAGATACGCATGGGGTATCATGTCGATTACGTGCCGTTCAGCGATGTGCTGCAATATTTCAAGGCAGTGGAAGACTCCGACGTCGATGCTCTCGTGGCAAAGTACAAGAGCATCTACGATACCTCCTACGTACAGCGTGAGGATGGGTGGAAGAGTATATGGAATGCCGCAAAGGCAGAGCTCACCCTGCGCGCACTCCTCGAAGACAGGGGAGCAAAGGGCTTCACTACCAACTTCGACGACCTGGGCGATGTCGACGTGAAAATCTCCGGTATGGGCTTCGATCAGATACCGGGTCTTGCTTCGCAGCGACTCATGGCAGAAGGTTATGGCTTTGGTGCCGAAGGCGACTGGAAGTCGGCAGCACTCTATCGCACACTTTGGTTCATGACACAAGGTATGCCGTCAGGCTGTTCCTTCCTTGAAGACTACACTCTCAACTTCGACGGCGAACGCACGTCGATCCTTCAGGCCCACATGCTCGAAGTATGTCCGCTCATTGCCGACTCAAAGCCAAATCTCGAAGTACACTACCTTGGCATCGGAGTCCGTAAGACCCTCACGGCACGTCTCGTGTTCCGCGCAAAGACAGGTCGCGGCGTCACAGCGACAGTCGTCGACATGGGTAATCGCTTCCGCCTCGTAGTAAACGATGTTGAGTGCATTGAGTCGAAACCATTGCCTGAATTGCCTGTGGCATCAGCGTTGTGGATACCAATGCCCAACTTCGAAGTGGGTGCCGGCGCTTGGATCCTCGCAGGTGGAACCCATCACAGTTGCTTCAGCTACGATGTCACTCCAGAGTTCTGGGAGGACTACGCCGAGATTGCAGGTATCGAGATGCTGCACATCAACGAGAAGACAACAATCTCCGATTTCAAACAGCAGTTGCGCAACAATGAAATCTACTATATGCTCAACAGAGCACTGAAGTAAACTTTTTATAAAAACAAAGAATTACGAATTGCACTATGTGGTTCGTAATTCTTTTTTATTCTTTCGGAAACACTAAATCTAATTAATATGACATCAAAAGAAACAATCGTGCAGGGGAAAGCCGTTCTTGGTATCGAACTTGGCTCTACTCGCATAAAAGCGGTGCTCACCGATGAAGGTGGCAAGCCGTTGGCACAGGGGAGCCATACATGGGAAAACCAATTGGTCGACGGACTGTGGACTTACAGCATCGATGATGTATGGACTGGACTGCAACACTGCTATGCCGACCTGAGAGAGAATGTCAGGAAGGAGTATGACACAGAGATAGAAAGTCTCGCAGCTATAGGCATAAGTGCGATGATGCATGGCTACA
Source organism: Prevotella sp. (assembly GCA_017477435.1). Lineage (GTDB taxonomy): Bacteria > Bacteroidota > Bacteroidia > Bacteroidales > Bacteroidaceae > Prevotella. The sequence goes on along the minus strand of JAFUVV010000025.1, from coordinate 5,222 downwards.
TGCCCTTTGGCGACAGTGAAGAAATACTCGTGCCGTTCCGCACGTGGAGAAATACAAACACGGCTGCTGCGGCGGCTGAGCTGTCGGAACTTTTCCATTATAATATTCCGCTTCGATGGAGTATATCCCACATCTATCAAACTATACTTAATGAAGAGCCGCACGTGAAGGATATTAAGTTCTTTACGACACTGGCGGGTTATGTCCATTGGATGCTCACCGGCGAGAAGGTGCTTGGTATTGGAGATGCATCGGGAATGCTCCCCGTAGACACGGAAACAAAAGACTACTCTCAGGAGATGATCGACAAGTTCGACAGTCTCGTGGCTGACAGAGGCTTCCAGTGGAAGTTGCGTGACATTCTGCCGAAGGTGCTGCTTGCAGGAGAACTGGGAGGCCGGCTGACCGAGGAAGGTGCACGCCGGCTCGATGTGTCGGGACATCTCAAGGCGGGCATCCCGTTCTGTCCGCCAGAAGGTGACGCCGGTACTGGCATGGTGGCAACAAATGCTGTGAAGCAACGCACGGGAAACGTCTCGGCAGGGACGTCGTCGTTCTCGATGATTGTACTTGAGAAAGATCTCTCGCAGCCTTACGAGGTGATAGACATGGTCACGACGCCCGACGGCAGTCTCGTGGCAATGGTGCATTGCAACAACTGTACTTCTGACATCAATGCCTGGGCATCGATCTTCCGTGAATATCAGGAGATGATGGGCATGGATGTGAACATGGGCGAGATATACGACCGCCTGTTCACGAAGGCACTTGAGGGCGATGCCGACTGCGGCGGACTGATTTCCTACAACTATGTCTCCGGTGAGCCTGTCACCGGTCTTGCCGAGGGGCGACCGCTGTTTGTGCGCTCTCAGAAGGACAAGTTCAATCTGGCCAACTTCGTGCGTGCCCAGTTGTATGCATCGGTCGGAGTGCTGAAGATAGGCAACGATATCCTTTTCAACAAAGAGCATGTCGCTGTCGACCGCATAACGGGCCACGGCGGATTGTTTAAGACTCCTGGCGTGGGACAGCGCATATTGGCAGCTGCACTTAACGCTCCCATCTCCGTGATGTCGACGGCAGGCGAGGGTGGCGCATGGGGAATAGCACTCTTGGCAGGATATGTGGTGAATAATCCCAAACGTATGCCGCTGGCCGATTACCTTGAGCAGGTAATCTTCGAAGGCAGCACTGGTTCTTCTGTCGATCCAGATCCAGAGGATGTTGCCGGTTTCGAGAAGTACATTGAAGACTACAAGCGTGGCCTCGCCATTGAGAAATGCGCTGTAGAAAACAAGAATTGATGAAGATGAAAAAGCGCGAAATAATGAAAAGAGTATTTCTTATATCACTCCTGTCGCTTTTGTCGTTCTCGCTAAATGCACAGCGTCAGCGTCAGGAGGTGAAAGGATATCCCATCACCCCCGTTTCATTCACCAAAGTGAAGGTTGCTCCTGGCACGTTCTGGGGCCAGCGTCTCGAGACCAGTCGCAAGGTGACCATCCCGCTTGCCTTCTCCAAGTGTGAAGAGTCAGGGCGATATGCCAACTTCGTGAATGCTGCCGAGCATATCCGCGATAATGCGAAGACGTTCAAGGTGGGAGGCCTTCCCTTCGACGACACCGACCCTTATAAGACTATCGAAGGAGCTTCGTATATCCTCCAGACCTATCCCGACAAGCGTCTCGAAGCATATATCGACAGTGTGCTCGATATCATAGCCGCTGCTCAGGAGCCTGACGGATATCTCTATACTGCCCGCACGCAAAACCCCGAGCATCCACATTCGTGGTCGGGAAAGACGCGCTGGAGCGGCGAGGAGATCGATAGCCACGAGCTCTACAACCTCGGACACATGGTGGAAGGCGCCATTGCCCACTATCAGGCAACGGGCAGCCGCAAGTTCCTCGATATCGCCATACGCTATGCCGACTGCGTATGTCGTGAGGTAGGGCCAAATCCTGGTCAGGCCTGTGTCGTGCCAGGCCATCAGATTGCAGAAATGGCGCTGGCAAAACTCTACCTCGTCACCGGCGACAAGAAATACCTCGACGAGGCAAAGTTCTTCCTCGACTACCGTGCAAAGACCACCATCGTGCGTGACTATTCCCAAGCCCACAAGCCAGTCGTTGAGCAGGATGAGGCTGTAGGTCATGCCGTGCGTGCCACATATATGTATGCCGGTATGGCCGATGTTGCTGCTCTCACGGGCGACACGGCATACGTTCATGCCATCGACCGCATCTGGGACAACATCGTCACGAAGAAATACTACATCACTGGCGGTATCGGTGCTACCAGCCGTGGTGAGGCCTTCGGGCGCAACTACGAGCTGCCAAATGCTACTGCCTATTGTGAGACGTGTGCTGCCATCGGCAATGTCTATGTGAACCACCGCCTGTTCCTCCTGCATGGCGAGTCGAAATACTACGATGTGCTCGAGCGCACCCTCTACAATGGCTTGCTCTCGGGAGTATCGCTTGGTGGCGACGGATTCTTCTATCCCAATCCGCTCGAGTCGAGAGGCAATTATGAGCGCCAGCCGTGGTTCGGGTGCGCCTGCTGCCCGTCGAACATCTGCCGGTTCATCCCCTCCCTGCCTGGATATGTATACGCCGTGAGGGATCGCAACGTCTACGTGAACCTCTTCCTCTCTAATAAGTCGGAGGTGCAGGTCGGCGGGAAGAAAGTCATGCTCAGCCAGTCTACCGAATATCCTTGGCAGGGCGACGTCGCGCTGTCGATAGACAAGAATCAGGCAGGGCAGTTCACCCTGAAGATACGCATTCCCGGCTGGGTGCGCGGCGAGGTCGTTCCTTCCGACCTGTATAAGTACGCCGACGGTAAGTCGCTCGGCTATCGCTGCTACGTGAACGGCGACGAGGTGACGTCGACCATCGGTACCGACGGATATCTCTCCATTGACCGCCGCTGGAAGAAGGGCGACACCGTCCGGCTGCATCTCGACATGGAGCCACGCGTCGTTAGTGCTCACAAGAATGTAGAGGCCGACCGCGACATGATTGCCGTGGAGCGCGGGCCGATAGTATATTGTGCCGAGCATGCCGACAACAGCTTCAATATCATGTCGGCCATCATGAATCAGCATCCCACATTCACCCTCGGGAAGACAGAGATAGCCGGTACGCAGGTGGTGACCCTGGCAACTGATGCCCAGAGCCTGAGCTTCGGAGCCGACGGAAAACTGAAGACTACCGACCAAGTCATGACGCTCATTCCCTACTATGCATGGTGCCATCGCGGAAGCGGTAACATGAGAGTATGGCTGCCGCAGAATGTGAATGGGTTGAGAATTGAGAATTGATAATTTAGAATTGATAATTATGATTACATTTGTAAAAGCGAAATCACCCCTTGATCACGTCAGCTTTAATATTGGCGGTCTTCGCTCCATACTCCTTTACTCACAGTCTGCACTGCTCGTCCTTTTCCTTCTCGCTTCCATGCCGCTCATGGCGGGCGAGAACCTGAAGGCCACGCTTCATGCCGACAAGGGCGAATACACTATTCCGCGCGAGATCTACGGACAATTTGCCGAGCATCTGGGCTCTTGTATCTACGGCGGTCTGTGGGTAGGAGAAAACTCCCAGATACCGAACATCAACGGCTATCGCAAGGATGTCTTCGATGCCTTGAAAGCCTTGCAGGTGCCCGTGCTCCGCTGGCCGGGCGGGTGCTTCGCCGACGACTACCACTGGATGGACGGCATCGGGCCTCGCGAGCAGCGCCCGACGCTCAGAAACAACAACTGGGGCGGTACGATAGAGGATAACTCCTTCGGCACCCACGAGTTTCTCAACCTCTGCGAGATGTTGGGTTGCGAGCCCTACGTATGCGGCAACGTCGGTTCGGGAACGGTGAGGGAGATGGCACAGTGGGTGGAGTATATGACCTCCGACGGCGATACGCCGATGGCACGCCTACGCCGTCAGAACGGTCGCGAGAAGCCGTGGCACGTGAAATACTTCGGCATAGGCAACGAGGCATGGGGATGCGGTGGAAACATGACGCCGGAGTATTATTCCGACGAGTACCGCCGCTATAACACCTACCTGCGCGACCAGAGCGGAAACCGACTCTTCAGGATAGCATCGGGAGCCTCCGACTACGACTACAACTGGACACGCGTGCTCATGAAGAACATCGGCGGACGCATGAACGGCCTCTCCGTACACTACTACACCGTGAAGTCGTGGGGCAACAAAGGCAAGGCAACAATCTTTACTCCCGAAGAATACTACCTGACGATAGAGAAATGTCTCGACGTGGAGAACGTGGTGAAAAAACACTGCGACATCATGGACGAGACCGATCCCCGGCGCCACATCGCGCTGATGGTCGACGAGTGGGGCACGTGGTGGGACGAAGAGCCGGGCACCATTCGCGGGCACCTCTACCAGCAGAACTCACTGCGCGACGCTGTTGTGGCATCGCTCATGCTCAATGTGTTCCACAAATACACCTACCGAGTACGCATGGCAAACATCGCACAGATAGTCAACGTGCTGCAGTCGATGATCCTCACCGACCAGGAGGGCAGCGGACACATGGTGCTCACGCCGACATACCACGTCTTCGAGATGTACCGACCTTTCCAGGAAGCAACATTCCTGCCCGTCGACATAGAGAATGACTATGCCCAGACCACCGAAGGGAAGACCTTCCCGATAGTATCGGCATCGGCAGCCAAGGCTAAAGACGGCACCACGATAGTGGCGCTCACCAATGCTTCACTCACCGACGCGAAGACCATCGACATGGCTCTCGACGGCATGTCGGCAAAGACCGTAGAAGGGCGCATGCTCACTTCGCGCGATGCACGCGACTATAACTCCTTCGACCATCCCGACGCTGTGAAGCCCGTCGCGTTCAAAGACGCGAAGGTGAAAAACGGCCACCTCACCGTGAAACTGCCGGCAAAGAGCATCGTGGTGCTCACGTTGAAATAGGAAAGCAGACCCTTTCCAATAATCCAAGCATAAAAGCCCGAGTGTGATGCAGGCATCATCTACGTCGCACTCGGGTTTTTATATATATGTCCTACGGCAGTACAAAGCCCATGTACTTGCAGTACAAAAGTCATGTACTCGCAGTACAAGGCCCATGTACTCGGAGTACAAAGCCCATGTACTGCAACCAAGCTAATGGCAAGGGCGTCTTAGTCGGCTTTGCCAAAAAAAGCGTTCTTTGCGCTCGCTGGT
>JAFUVV010000024.1 GCA_017477435.1 Prevotella sp. | reverse complement strand
TTAACGTGAGTTCGACGTAAGAGTTATGCAATTAGTTTGCTTTTGTCAATGATTTCAATATTCATTGACGGCTTTTTGGGCAGTAGATTGTAGGCAATGAGGCCTGCAAAGAGATTGGTTGCAAAGTTGTCAACAGAGCGGTGCCTGGTATGTTCTATCTGGCAGATGTTCTTGAGTTCGTCGTTGACAGTCTCGATGACCGACCTTTTCCTGAGGAGGATTTTGTCATAGAGATTCATCAGCGAGTTCTTCATGTTCCTTTTCAGCTTTGTCACCAGGTGTATGTCGTCAACGAAGAGCATCTCGAAGAGGTCCTGGCTGATATACCCCCTGTCGGCGAAGAGTTTCCCGAAGAGTCTCTCGGTAAACGCCCTGTTCTTCAGCGGTTCCCTGTCGTCGACGTTTCCCGGCGTTAGCTGCCACTGAATGATCTCCCCCTTGTCGTTAATGACCAGATGCAGCTTGAATCCATAGAACCAGCCCATCGTGCACTTTCCCTTGGCGGCCCATCCCTTCATGGTCTTGTGCTGCTTCTCCCGCTTGATGTGGCAGGACACCAGGGGCGTGGAGTCGATGATGGATATGCCCGTGCACTTGCCCAGGGCGCAGGTCTGGAGGAACAGCAACAGGTGAAGCCCCACCTGAGCCTGACGCTCCACGAAGCGGTTGTAGGATACGGGATTGGGGAAATCCTTGCGCATGTGCTGGCAGACATAGCCCAGGTAGAATGACTTCAGGTCACGGAAACGGTGGGTATGGAACAGTATCAGTATCGTCATGATCTCGCTGTCGGACATGCGGCTGGGACGGTTGCGATGACGCTTTCCAGGCACCTGAATGGTATGTTTTTTCAACTCCGGAGCAAAAAATTTGCAGAATTCGTCGAGAATACAGAAAATTTCTATTAAATTTGCAGTCGTCATGGGAATGGGTATTTGTTCGTAACTCTTTGATTATCACCTATAAAGTTACTAAAAATATTCCATTCCCACAACTTTTTTAACACTTTTCTTACGTCGAACTCACGTTAACTTACATACTTACACACAAATAAACATCAAAAATCGACTCGACATAATTTATAGAACCCACCTATAATCAACAACTTCTCTGTAGGCTTCAAGCCTCTGCCTTTTCTTTTTCCAGTCCTGCAATGAATGCCGAGAGGTCGCGACGTATCCAGGCGAACTGCTCCGAGCGGAGGAAGCCTACGTTGCGACGTAGCATCGTGGTGACTCCCGTGATGCTGCTCGTGTAGCACGACAGCTCGTTGTTGCGCTGTGCCGAGTGCTGGCTTTGGCGCGATATCTCATTCTCACGGTTGCGGACGAGAGTGTCGCACACTTTCTTCATCAGCGGTACGATGACTTTGTCGAAAAGGTGGTGACCTTGGATGAAGAGATAGGTCGTCTCTGGAGTTACTCCCAGCTCGCTGAGGTTCTCGCGTAGCGATGCCTGTGCTTCTACGCCGGCAGGATAGTGCTGCTCGAGCTGGCGGACGCGGATGTCGACTTTATGTTTCACGCGGTCTATCAGCGTCGAGGCATTATGCATGGAGATGTTTCCCGTCTCTATCACCCGAAGGAAATCGGTGATAGAGAATTTGTTGAACTCCGGAGTGCGATAGAACCACACGTTCCACACAAATAGCGGATAGATGGCTCGCGAGTAATCGGCGAGGAATGTCTCGAAGTCGAACACTCGCCTGTCGTTCAGTGTGACAGCCACGCAGACGTCGTGCAGCGATGGGGCGAAGCACTGCAGGTTTTCGATGGCGTAGGCGTAGGTGTGGAAGATGTACGGATTTGAGAGTATTGCCTTCGAGCTGTAGGTGCATCCCTGCTCCAGGTAGTCGTAGTCGGCATCGACGCAGGCTATCATGTCGCGCCCCACTTGGGTGAGGAGTCGTGAGATGGCAGCTTTCTTCCCGCGCTCGAGCTTGTTCTTTCTCGTCGGCAGCATCACTTCGAAGCGGGTCTTGTCGTCCTCCACGCTGGCAAGCACCGCCCGCCAGAAGAATACGTCGTCGTAGCTCTCTACGTAAGCCACGATCCTGCGGCGGGCAGACTTCGAGCCAAGCCTGTTCGCCGCCTCTATATAGGCAGAGGAGATATTATCGCTTAGACGCTTTTTCAAGACTATAAACTAAAAAATATTACAGAAAGATTTTCTTCTTTCACAATCTTCTGCAGCATGAAGAAATTCTTCATTCTTCATTCCTCATTCTTCATTTCCTACTTATCCACAATCACATCGCTCACCTCAGTCACACGATCCATCCATCCGTTCATTATCACGGCCGGCGAATGGGTGGTGAGAATGATCTGAGCATTGGGGTTCAGGTCGCGGATGAGATCTATGAGTCGCTGCTGCCACTCCACGTGCAGGCTCACCTCGGGCTCGTCCATGAAGAGCACGTAGGGACGGTTGTCCTCCACGAGTACGGTGAGCAATATGGCGAGCATCTGCTTCTCGCCGCTGGAGAGCTGATATGGCACGAGCGTCTCGCCGATCTGCGAGAAGCGTATTTCGTTCTCCGTGCGCACAATCTTCTTCCCCGTATCGGCGAAAAGACTGTCGATGATGTCCTGAAACTTGCGTTTCGGTTCGGAAATCTGCTGTGCTTTTGCAGCGGCATCGGCATCACCGCTTTGGAGGGCTTGGATAATACGGTTGCCGATATTCACCTGATAATCAAGGTACCGGCGCTGCAACTGGAACAACTGCCAGTCGAGCTCAGTGGCAAGCGAGAGGTCCATCTTAGCTATTGTGTCGCTGTTTATCAGTGGACGGTCGAACGAGCGTATGATGTCGTAGCGTATCCATCGTGCCTCAGCAGGATACACCTTCAGACGCACACCCTTCAGCATGTGGCTGGGAAACTCGCCACCGGCCGCAAGTCCTTTCACCACCTTATTGATGATGGTGCTCTTGCCCACACCGTTGACACCGCTCAGTACATTCACCTGACGGTCAAGATTCCACACAATGTGGTGCTTACCGCTCCACAGCGAGTCGATCTCTATCTGCTCTATATATTCCGCATACCGCGGCCGAGCAGATGCCTTTTCGTTGTTCTCGTGCATAATAACCCAATTTACATTCTGCTACAAAGTTAATGAAAGCTGAGTGCAAAACAAAATAAATAACGAAGTTTTTACGTTTTCGCCGAGACGCAGCCTTCCTTCAGTCTCAGCCAAAGTAAATGCAAATTGAGCACAAAGCAAAACAAATAACGAAGTCTTTTATTCTCTGACGTTTTAAAGAAATGACATGTAAATACAAAAGAATCAAAGCCTTATATAAAGAAAACATAGGAAAAACGCAAAAAGTGACAATCTGAAAGGGGTGATCTCCCTACGGTCGGAGTTGATGACGAAGAACGAAGAAACGATGACGAAAAACGACAAACGGAATATATTTTTGGAGAAATAGAACAATCATTCGACGTCTGGAAGCAAAATTGGCGCTGGTAAGTGGGCCCTTTGATGGCATTAGATGGGCCCTTTAAGACTGTTACTTGGGCCCTTTGACGACGTCAACCCATTGGGTTAATGAAAAGAGAGAGCCCACCCCTAACCCCTCCCTGAGGAGGGGAATCGCGGCAGAGGATTGAAACAGAGATAATTGCAGCGTTTTCTTGAAAAAGTGGCTGAAATCGATAAAATGGGCGAAAAATGCGTTTAAGGGCAAAAATCGGCATTTTTAATCTGGAATGTGTCTATTTAAGAGGTTTTTGGTTATAAGTTTTCAGTTTTTAATTTTGAGTTTTCGGGAAAGGCCGATGGATAGGGAGAGAAATTGTAAGATATTGAGAAGAACGAGGGGATGAGGAAGAAGAAAACACGAACTGATTTGCTATGCATGCTTTGCAAACTGAGCAGAGAGGCCAGTGCAAAAGGGATTTTTTCACACATTATTAATAAAAAAAGGACTGCCTATGATGCTAATACCAACAAAAATGGCTAATTTTGCAGAATCTAACGTGAGTATTAATCAAACTCTTACACATAAACTATCAAAAAACGAAAGGTATGAAGACAAACATTTTCAGAATGTTCGGCATCATGGCAATCGCCCTTGCGCTGAACACACAGTCGGCCAGCGCTCAGACAGTGAAGGAGCAATCGGCTAACGGTTTTGAAACAATCGGGCAGGACGGAATCATCGACCCTCAGAACGATCCCGAGTTCATAAAGCAGCAGAAAGAGGCTAAGAAAGCTGAAGCAAAGGCCCAGAAAGAAGCCAAGAAGAAGGAAAAGGAAATGAAGGAGCGCGAGAAAGAGGCCAAGAAGCAGCAGAAAGAGATGAAGAAACGCGAGAAAGAGGCCAAGAAACGCGAGAAAGAAGCTAAGAAACGCGAGAAAGAAGCCAAAAAGCGCCAAAAAGAAATGGAGAAAAAAGCTAAGGCTCGCGAAAAAGCACAGAAAGCACAGGAGAAATATCTGAAAGCTCAAGAGAAAGCACAGAAAGCAGCAGAGAAAGCAGCCAAGGCAGCAGCAAAAGCAAAATAAATAATTGATAATTAAAAATATATAATTGAAAATTATGATTAGACGTAAAATCATTCTTTTCAATATTTTCTTACAATTTTAGTTTGTAATGACAGCACTGACAACTGCTATAATAGCAGCGTTCGTAATAGGCTATTTCTTCATAGCCATAGAGAGTGTAACAAAAATCAACAAGGCGGCCATCGCACTACTCATGTTCGTAGTGTGCTGGACGCTTTTCATGATCGATCCTGGACAGTACATCGCCTCTGCCGTAGGCAACATGAAAGCCCTTGAGGTGAGCCAGGAAATAGAGCGCCACCTGGGAAGCACGGCCACGACACTGTTCTTCCTCATGGGAGCAATGACAATCGTCGAGCTGGTAGATCAGAACGGAGGCTTCAACTTCGTGCGCGACACGCTCCACACGACGAGCAAGCGACGCCTGCTCTGGAAGATAGCGTTCATGACCTTCTTCCTCTCGGCCATCCTCGACAACCTGACCACGTCGATCGTGATGGTAATGATCCTGCGAAAGCTCGTCAACGACCATCGCGACCGCATCATTTACGCATCGCTCGTGATCATCTCCGCCAACTCCGGCGGAGCATTCTCGCCCATCGGCGACGTGACAACCATCATGCTCTGGAACAAAGGCGTGATAACTGCCGCCGGAGTGATAAGCGAGATATTCATCCCGTCGGTCCTCTCGATGGTGATACCAGCAGTCATAATGATGTACATGCTCAAGGGCGAACTGAAATTCTCGTCGCGCCAGGCACAGACAGTATCGGCAAGCTCACTGACCACCGGACAGCGGAAGACAATATTCTTCCTCGGTGTGGGCGGACTGATGTTCGTGCCGGTGTTCAAGAGCATCACCCACCTGCCCCCGTTCATAGGAATACTGCTGGTGCTCGGCGTGCTTTGGACAGTGACCGAGGTCTTCTATCACAACCTCACTGAAGAAGAAGAGCCCGGCGCAATGCAGAAGCGAGTCACCAACATGCTGAAGCGCATCGACATGTCGACAATACTCTTCTTCCTCGGCATACTCATGGCCGTGGGATGCCTGGAGACCATCGGAGTGCTCACAGCACTGGGTAAGGGCCTCGACACCACATTCGGAGGCAACCACTACCTCGTCACGGGAATCATCGGAGTGCTCTCGTCGATAGTCGACAACGTGCCCCTCGTGGCAGGATGCATGGGAATGTACCCCGTGCAAGCCGCTGGCGACATGGCCGTCGACGGAATATTCTGGCAGCTACTGGCATACTGTGCAGGTGTGGGAGGATCGATGCTCATCATCGGCTCAGCAGCAGGTGTAGTCGTGATGGGATTGGAGAAAATCACGTTCGGGTGGTACCTGAAACACATCACGTGGATAGCCTTTGTGGGCTATATCGCAGGAATCATCAGCTATTGGGCCCTGCGCACCTACGTCTTCGCCCCACTCTAATCCGCCACTCAGACACACCACACAGAAACAAAAAAATTGTTTATGAAGAAAAACCTCATATCCTTCTGCCTGATGCTGTTGCCCCTGTCGGCAATGGCTCAGGCAGAAAGCGTTTTCGACCGACTCTTTGCCCAAGCTGAGAACTTTGCAAAATCGTTCCCAAGGGAGAAGGTACACCTCCACTTCGACAATACGAGCTACTACCAGGGCGACACCATCTGGTTCAAGGCCTACGTCGTCACTGCCGACGACAACAAACCATCGGCCATCAGCCGGCCATTGTATGTCGACCTGCTCGATCAGCTCGGGAACATTGTCGACCACCAGATCGTAAAGATAGAGAACGGCACAGGCGAAGGACAAATCTCGCTCGTCGGACGCTATTTCACAGGCTACTATGAGGTGCGGGCCTACACTAAATGGATGCTCGCCACAGACAATGCACAATACTTCACCCGCACCTTCCCCGTCTATCGCAAGCGGATAGCCGGAGAAGAGGCACGTTCCATCGCCCACTACCACATGGACAAGAGCATGAAGCAGCGACCAGTGGAGAAAGTGAAAAAGATCACCGCCCGCTTCTTCCCCGAGGGCGGACGCCTCGTGAAAGGACTCACGTCGGTAGTGGGAATAGAGACCCTCAGCGAAGAAGAAGGATGGGTGAACGTAAGCGGATACCTGCTCTCGGATAAAGGAGAACGCACCCTGCCGATAAGCACCATACACGACGGTATGGGAACATTCCTCTACACCCCAGGCGAGCGACCGGCACAGGTGGAAATAGAATATAAAGGCGAGACGCACAAGTTCACGCTCCCCGCTGCCGAGCCCGAAGGGATGGTCATCGGAGCAACGATGAGAAACGACGAAATCGACGTGAAGATATCACACAGCACAGGAGCCGGAAAGAAAGACGTGGCTCTGTTCATCTTCTCCCAAGGCACACCCCTCACCTACGTTCCCGTCGATTTCGGCACAGCCACTTCCAAGCAGATACGCATCCCCTTCCAGACACTGCCCGAAGGCGTACTCCGCCTCGCACTGATAGATGCCGACGGACACACCCTTGCCGACCGGTTCTGCTACATGCGGCACACGGAGAACGACATGAAATTCTCCACCACAACCAATGCTAAGACCTATCGCCCTTTCCAGAAAGTGGAATGCCAGCTCCGACTCACCGACAACCAAGGCAACCCAATTCCTAATGCAGAAGTATCGGTGGCAGTCAGAGACGGCGCTGAGACCGACTATGCTGAATTCGACAACACGATAGAAACGGATCTGCTGCTCACTTCCGAACTCCGGGGATACATCAACCGTCCCGGATATTACTTTGCCGACAACTCCATCCGCCGACGTCGCCTGCTCGACAACCTCATGCTCATCCGAGGATGGCGCAAGTATGACCTCGACACCGAGTTCGGACTGAAGACCTTCAAGCCAAAATATCTGCCCGAGACACAACTGACACTCTACGGACACGTGAAATCTATGTTCCGAGGAACGCAGCGCGACCTTGGCGTATCGATTCTCGCAAACGGCGAAAAAATAAAGATATCATCAACCACAGAAACCGATTCGCTCGGCGACTTCAGTATCCCGCTCGAAAATTTCGAAGGAGATATGGAAGCCCTAATACAAACCAGAAAAGAGGGAAAGAAATATAATCGCATGTCTGACGTGATGCTTTTCCGCAGTTTCCAACCCGAAGCGCGCATCCTCGATGCCCACGAAACAAGCCCCGTGTGGGATGAACCCGTCGACACGACAGCTTTTGCCAAGGCCATCGACGACGGAGAGGAATACGTGCCCGACGAGGATGTGCAGATGATCGATGAGGTCACCGTAAAGGCAAAACGCAAGAAGCAGTTTGCCCAGAAACGCACCGAGGCATTCGAGCGCGACATCATTGCCTACTACGACATCCGTCAGATTGTGGATAAGCTTCGCGACGACGGTGTGGCCACAGCCAACGACTTCGGCTATATCCTCCATCTGACCAATAATAAGATCGACCGTGCCGGCGACAACTACGGCACCGTGCCGATGAGATATAGCATCGACGGAAGGACGATGGAGCGATTCTTCTTCAATACATACATCGACGCCATCGAAAAGGCATTGCTCTATACCGAACGGTCAGGGCTTCAGTCGTATCGCTTCGACAACGAGACCTACCGCGCTACCAACGAGCGGTCGATGACATATTGGGACAACAGCTACAACGAGGGTATCAACCCCGACAACGACTCCGTCAACTATGCCAACCTCGACAAGCCCTACGTCAGATGCGACGTGACAATGAGGCGGGGATTTAATCCCAATAAGAACTACAAGCCCACGAAGGGCATCCGCTATACTGTCATCCAGGGATACACCCGTCCGGCTGAGTTCTATTCCCCTCTCTATCCTGGCGAGATACCCGTGGAAGCTTACGACGATGCACGACGCACCCTATACTGGAACCCGCGCATGACAACCGACGAGAACGGAGAGATAAAGATCGGCTGCTACAACAACCGCGAATCTACTTTCCTCAACGTCAATGCCGAGACCATCGTCGACGGACAGCCAGTCTCGACGACCTATATCTCTTTCGGAGGGAAATAGTGAAGAAAGAGGCAAGAGGTGAAGTCACCCCACGACCTCTCCCCGGGGAGGGGAGACAGGAGAGAAAGAAAAGAGAAGAGGAAGGTCGGTAATGGCTCTGGGAGTCATCCGACCTTCATCTTCTTTTTGTGATATCTTGACAGAAATGCTATGCGTTGCTGTCGCCGATGGCTGCCATGATGCGTGCTTCTATCTCCTCTGCCAGTTCGGGATTGTCGGCGAGCATCTGCTTCGTGGCGTCGCGGCCTTGGGCAAGTTTCGTGTCGTCGTAGGAGAACCACGAGCCACTCTTCTTTATGATGCCGTACTCCACTCCGAGGTCGACGATTTCGCCTGTCTTAGATATTCCTTCGCCGAAGGTGATCTCGAATTCTGCCTTGCGGAATGGTGGTGCCACCTTGTTCTTCACCACTTTCACTCTCACAAGATTTCCCACGACGCTGTCGCCGTCTTTTATCTGGCTTACCTTGCGGATGTCGATTCGCACGCTGGCATAGAACTTCAGTGCGTTGCCGCCCGTTGTCGTCTCGGGATTGCCGAACATGACTCCTATCTTCTCGCGCAGCTGATTGATGAAGATGCATGTGGTGTTTGTCTTCGATATCGTGCTTGTGAGCTTACGCAGTGCCTGGCTCATGAGACGTGCCTGCAGTCCTACGACGCTGTCGCCCATCTCACCGTCGATTTCCTTCTTCGGTGTGAGTGCAGCCACTGAGTCGATGACGAGAATATCGATTGCCGACGAGCTGATGAGCTGGTCAGCTATCTGCAGAGCTTGCTCGCCGTTATCGGGCTGTGCTATCCATAGGTTGTCGATGTCTACGCCGAGATTGGCGGCATAGAAGCGGTCGAAAGCGTGCTCTGCATCGATGAATGCTGCGATGCCGCCGGCCTTCTGTGCTTCGGCGATGGCATGGATGGCGAGGGTTGTCTTACCCGATGATTCGGGACCATAAATCTCGATGATTCTGCCTTTGGGATATCCACCCACGCCGAGGGCGGCATTCAGTCCGATGCTGCCGGTGGGAATGACTTCCACGTTTTCAATCTTTTCTTCGCCCAGCTTCATTATTGCGCCTTTGCCGAAGTCTTTTTCTATCTTCGACATGGCTGCCTGCAAGGCTTTCAGTTTCTCGGCATTGGGGTTCACGGCCCCTTCCGTTATTTCCTTCTTTGCCATAGATTGTGTTTTTTTGAGGCAAGAGGCAAGAAGCAAGAGATTACCCTCTGCTAATGCCTCATACCTGGTTATACATAATTATTTATTCTCTTTTCTCTACAGTTCGAGGTCGGTGTCGAATACTTCGTGCCAGGGTAGTCCTTGCGTATTGAGTTGTTGCATGAATGGATCTGGGTCGAAGTCTTCAACGTTCCACACTCCTGGTTTGCGCCACAGTCCTTTTAGGAACATCATTGCTCCTATCATTGCCGGTACTCCGGTGGTGTAGCTTACGCCTTGCATTCCTGTCTCCTCGAATGCTGCCTGGTGGCTGCAGTTGTTGTAAACGTAGTAGGTGTGTTCCTTCCCGTCTTTCATTCCTCGTATGCGACACCCTATGCTGGTCTCTCCGTCGTAGTTTTGTCCGAGGTCTTGAGGATTTGGCAGTACAGCCTTGAGGAACTGCAGCGGCACGATTTTCACGCGTGCTGTTTTTCCGCTGCCATCGGCAAGTGGTGCTTCGTATTCTATCTCGTCGATGCGGCTCATGCCAATGTTCTGTATCACGTCGAGATACGTGAGGTATTGCTGTCCGAACGTCATCCAGAAGCGTGCTCGGCGGATTGTGGGATAGTTTTTCACGAGCGATTCCAGTTCTTCGTGGTGCATCAGGTAGCTTTCGCGCGGACCTATGTTGGGATATGTCAGCGGTTTATGCACCTCGAGCGGTTCGGTCTCTATCCATTTTCCGTCTTCGTAGTAGAGTCCTTTCTGCGTGATTTCGCGTATATTGATTTCGGGATTGAAGTTTGTCGCGAAGGCTTTGTGATGGTTTCCGGCGTTGCAGTCGACGATGTCGAGATGTGTTATTTCGTCGAAGTGATGCTTTGCTGCGTAGGCTGTATAGATGCCCGACACACCTGGGTCGAAGCCGCATCCGAGGATTGCCGTGAGTCCAGCCTTTTCGAATCGGTCTTTGTAGGCCCACTGCCATGAATATTCGAAGTGGGCTTCGTCTTTAGGCTCGTAGTTTGCAGTGTCGAGATAGTTGCATCCGCATGCCAGACATGCCTCCATGATGGTGAGGTCCTGATATGGCAATGCGAGGTTTATGACGAGCTCGGGCTGATAGCTGCTGAAGAGGTTTTTCAGTTGCTCCACGTCGTCGGCATCCACCTGTGCGGTCTTAATGTCCATCGTGTAGCCTTTGTCGTGTATGGCTTTCACGAGCTGGTCGCATTTTTCCTTGCGTCGCGATGCTATCATAAACTCGATGAACACATCGGCATTCTGTGCTATCTTGAACGCCGCTACGGTGGCAACGCCACCGGCTCCAATCATAAGTACTCTACTCATTTTCTTTGGTTGTTCGTTGGTTATTATAATTTTGTTTGTTTCTTTTCTATTGAGATTCATCCAGAAGTCGGCAATCAGGTCTTTCCCTCGTTGGTCGTTCTTGTCGCTGGCGATGTCGTCGAGGCCGCGGGGGAGTTTATAGAATCGTGCCATGGCTGTATATGTTTATTTTATCTCGTCGGCACGTATGCCGAGTGCGTTCATCAGCGAGTAGCCGAGAATCTCCTGTCGGAAGTTTCCTCCTGCCACGGGCTGCATGGCAAACAGCGTTATTCGCTTCTCGTCGTCGGCATTGCGCAGCCGGTTTCTCAGCAGGTCGATGGCGCTCGGGTCGTCGGCGTCGGCCACGATCATGAGTCTTCTCACCTCTTTCTGCATCGATGCCATTTCGGCGATGTCGGCTATCATCTCTGCCTTTGTCGAGAGTCCTTCGTGGCTGACGGCGATGAAGGAGAACTCTCCGAGATTGTCGGAGAATGCCTTCCCGCTGATTTCGCCTTCGAATGCCGACGGACGGAAGTTCTCCAGCCACGGGCTCTTCACGTCGTGCACCATCACCACCGTTGTCGCCGTCGTGCTCGCCTCGCCCTCCGCCGCAGGCTTCATGCCGCCATCGAGGGCCACACAGTCTATCCACCGCGCCAGATCGGCGGCAGGGATGCGACGGCCTATCATGCGTCCGAAGTTGACGATGAGGTCGAAGGCCACACGGTCGACATATTCGGCGTCGACCAAGATCATGTTCTCGGTCCACGCGGCAGGCAGGATATCGGTTGCATTCATAGTCCAACAAAGTTACTGATTAATTTCCACGGCGGCAAAAAATAGTCTCAAAAAAACGCCCGCCGGCATGCCTCGACATGAGTACATGGGCCTTATACTGCGAGTACACGGGCTTTG
The DNA here is from genome assembly GCA_017477435.1 of Prevotella sp. Classification (GTDB taxonomy): domain Bacteria; phylum Bacteroidota; class Bacteroidia; order Bacteroidales; family Bacteroidaceae; genus Prevotella. The sequence goes on along the minus strand of JAFUVV010000024.1, from coordinate 55,498 downwards.
TACTCCTGGTACATGGACCTTGTACTGCGAGTACATGGCCCGTGTACTGCCGCCGGTCTTATCCCTTGTCTGTGGCGAGCGAGTGGTCTACTTCACCGGTTCCACCGTATAGCCGGCGTTCTTCAGCAGTTGCAGCACGCCTTTTTCGCCTGGCAGATGGAGCGCACCGACCACGAAGAACGTTGGTGTCTTCTTCATTATCTCCGGCATCTTCGTTAGCCAGTCGGCATTGCGGTTGTCGACGAGGGCGGCGTTCTCCTCAGGAGTGGAGTCACACGAGTTGCCTATCTTCTCGTCGCTCGCCTTCTTCAACGCGTCGAGGTCCTGGTCATAGAACGCCTTCGTCACCTTCTCGAGCATCGAGGCCTGATAGTCGTTGTGGTCGATGAAGCACTCGAGCAGTTGCGCCTGCCGCTCCATGGGGTAGGAGTTGTAGAGCAGGTCGGCCTGGAACTTTATCTCCTCCAGTCCGCCCACGGGCTCGTTGTTCTTCTTCGCCTGTGCCTGGAACCACATGTCGAACGTTGTCGACGGGTCGAACTCGCCCATATGGTTCATCATATACGTGAGTACAATGAGCTGAGTGACAATCGTATACGGTTTCATACGCCCCATCGAGTTGGCCACCTCCGGCGACGAGAATCCCACTCCGAGCTTCGCAGCAAGAAACTTGTCGAGCTTCTGATACTGCCCCGGAGTGAGCACGTCCTTCAATGTCTGCCCCTCAGGCAGCATCATCGCCTTCTGCATGTAGCCCATGGCCTCAGTGTCGGTCATCGTGCCCATGTCGACCTCGCCGTACACCTGGTCGGTCTCCGTCAGGGCATCCTTCACCCCGGCAATCTTATCGATGAAACTCACGTTGGCAAGATGGTGCGAGCCGATGACATACGACGGCTTCTCGAGCCCACCGCCAGAAATCTTCCACAACAACTGTGCTTTCACGCTGCCGGCAAACAAGAGTGCAAAGGCAGCAACAAAAATTGACTTCTTCATACTAATTATGCTTTTGTTATTGATTATTACCTTTTTCTAATGCAAAACTACCATATCACTTGCAAAAATAAGACAAATTAACAAGAAATAATAAAAAAAGAATCTTGTTTTTGCTTAATAATTCGTAATTTCGCCAAATGAACCATTGCGATGGCACCGGATGGTGGGTGCTGGATGCTGGATTAAGGCTCAAGGCTATCACCCACCACCCCTATTCCATCACCCACCACCCACCATGAGTTTTTAGTTTTAATACATAAATCCATCATGAAAAAATCAATCATCGTAACCCTTCTGCTGGCCGTGGCCGTCACGCTCACCGCCCAGAACCAGATTCAAACCCAAGTACCCATCCGTCCTGCCGGTCAGACCGACGTCGTCGGGCTCACCGTACCCAAGATGGACGTTGTCAGGATAGGCATCGTCGGCCTCGGCATGCGCGGCCCCGGAGCCGTCCACCGTCTCAGCAACATCGACGGGACAGAGATCGTAGCCCTCTGCGACGTAGAGCCCGAGCGCGTGAAAGCAGCGCAGGACATACTCAAGCGCGCAGGACGCAAGGCAGCAGCCGAATACAGCGGGTCGACAGAGGCATACAAGAAAATGTGCGAGCGAAAAGACATCGACCTCGTCTACATCTGCACCGACTGGGTGCACCACACGCCGATAGCCCTCTACGCCATGGACCACGGTAAGAACACCGCCATCGAAGTGCCCGCCGCAACAAGCATGGAAGAAATATGGGCACTCATCAATACCTCCGAACGCACACGCAAACACTGCATGATGCTCGAAAACTGCGTCTACGACTTCTTCGAGATCGCATCCCTCAACATGGCACAGCACGGACTCTTCGGCGACATACTCCACGTGGAAGGATCCTACCTCCATAACCTCGACGACGTATGGCCGCAGTACTGGAACAACTGGCGCCTCGACTTCAACCAGAAGCACCGCGGCGACGTCTATCCCACCCACGGCATCGGTCCCGACTGCCAAGTGCTCAACATCCACCGCGGCGACCGCATGGACTACCTCGTGGCAATGGACACACGCTCCGTAAACGGCCCTAAGCACGTCAAACGCCTCACAGGAAAAGACGCCGACCGCTTCGCCAACGGCGACGAGACATCCACACTCATCCACACAGCCCTCGACCGCACACTCCTCGTTGAGCACGACGTCATGACACCGCGCCCCTACAGCCGCATGTATCAGATCGTGGGCAGCGAAGGCTACGCAGCCAAGTACCCCGTAGAACAGCTATGCTTCCGCAAGGAGACCCTCGAGAAATTCGAAGGCCGCGAGCTCGAAGGAGTCAGCACCCACGCACCACTGCCAGCCGAGCTACAGAAAGAACTCCTGCAGAAATACACCCCGCAGTTTGTCAAAGACATCGAAGACAAAGCCAAGAGCGTCGGCGGACACGGAGGCATGGACTACATCATGGACTACCGCCTCATCTACTGTCTTCGCAACGGCCTGCCCCTCGACATGGACGTCTACGACATGGCCGAGTGGTGCTGCATCAGCGAGCTGTCGCGCATATCCATAGAAAACGGCTCCATGCCCGTCGCCATCCCCGACTTCACACGCGGAGCATGGAACAAAGTGAAAGGCTTCAGCTGGAAATTCGCAGAGTAATAGCCGCCAGCCCCCATCCTCCCGGCGACGCCACAGCAGCCGACGCCACCAATACGCAAAACATCACGACGATGCGGAAGAGCCCCCGAGCCACTTCCGCATCGTCGTCTTTCTTCGCACGCACACACCATATAACGCGCGCAACCTACTATTCCGGCCACAGTACAAGAGCCATGTACTCGCAGTACAAGAGTCATGTACTCGGAGTACAAAGCCCATGTACTCGGAGTACAAAAGCCATGTACTTGTGTCAGACGAAAAAATCGGCGCCGCTGCCTGCTTGTGGCAGCGACGCCGATGCTATAGTCTATTCGTTTATCGTGAGCCCCCAGTGGTCCCCCGAAGGGGGATTTCGTCAACGTTAACATTATCGTAAGCGTTTCCGTTAACGTTTTTCGTTTATCGTTTTCGTTAACGTTATCGTTATCGTTCAAGATTACATCTCAGGCGATGATACGAGGATATAGGCTCCGTTATTTGAATATATTGCAGGTATTGTGAATGTCACTCCACCCACCGTGAGCGCTTCTCCTGCCTTGACCTCAATGCCGAGGTGGCGCTCGTAGGTCTGCGTGCTGGCAAGGGCTGGCACCGATTCCTTGGCTCCTATTGCCATGAGTGTACCACCGTTGACGAGCAGTCGCTTGGTGGCTTTGAATGCTGTACCGCTGTCGGCAGAGGCGGCTACAAAGACGCGACCATCGGCTATGGTAATGTTGTTGCCTGCCTTCACGCCGTTGGCCTTATTGTCGCTCGAGCTGTATACGTATGGCGATCCTGTGGTGACGACAGTCACATTGCCTCCCGAGAAGGTCACGTCGGTGTCGGCCGAGATGCCTCTTGCTCCGCTGCCTGTAGAGGTGGCAGCGATTGTGCCGCCGCTGATAGTGAGCGTTGTGCCGGCCTTGAGAGCAGTAGATACTTTTATGTCTTTCTCTGTCTCGTCATACATTCCGTTGCCTGTGGTTGTGGCACTGAGCGTACCCCCGGTGATGGTCATGAGCGAGTCGCACTTTATTGCCTTGGCAGCGATGCCCGAGGTGGTCACGGTTAGTGTGCCGCCATCGAAGAGGAACTGTCCGTCGGCGGTGCGCTGCTTACCTGTGATGCCGACATCGATGCCGTCGCCCTGCGACGTGATATTGACTGTGCCGGAGAGTTGTTCGTAGAACTGATTGACGTGGAAGCCGTCGCTCTTCGCATCGGCAACGGTGATGGTGCCGGTGAACGTGTCGGCGAGGCGCATGTACTCGTCGGCAAAGAGTGCGTGGTTGGTGTTACCCGTAAGGGTGAGCGTACCGCTACCTGTCCACACGGAGTGTCCGTTCAGGTAGAGGCATCCCTTGTGTGTGCCGTCGACGGCGTCGGCAAGGGTGCTGTTGCCGATGAGTGTGATGTCGAGGAGTTTGCCGCATTCAATCTTCACGGCAGAGCTGTCGGGGTTGGTAAGTGAGAGGTTGTCGAGGATGAGTGCTCCCTTGAGGTCGCCGTCCATGTAGAACGATCCTGCCTGTGAGCTACCGCTGAGGGTGTAGGTGATGGGGTCGGCGAGTTCTGCGCTCTGTAGCACCGTGACATGTGCGCCTTCGACTCTGACGTCGACATACTGTGCGATGTTTCCAGCCACGACCACTTGTGCGGCGTCGCCGTCGTAGTGGGCGCTGATGGTGCCGTCGGCCACGGTGGTGGCATCGACGGTGATGTCGCTGATGTCGCCGATGGTGTATGCCTTGCCCTGGATGGTAAGCGTCTGCGACGAGGTGAAGGGCATGTGGCCTGTCTGCGAGGCAGCGTGGGCGTAGGTGATGTTACCTGTACGCACTCGCATGGTCTGTGCCGAAGAAGGAATGATGGCACAGAGGGCGAGGATGAGGGTGAGGGGTAGTGTCTTTTTCATCATCTTACTGCAATTTTACGGGTTTCACCATTCTGTCGTATTACGTATATGCCTTTCTTCAGCTGCGAGGAGAGGTCGTCGGCATTCTGATATGTTGCCACGTGCTGCCCCGAGGGTGTGTAGACGGTGATGGTGCCGTCGGCAGGGGCGAGGCTCTTTTCGTCGATTCCCGACGTGGAGGAGAAATACATCTCGCTGACGTCGGCGAGGGGGATGGTGACTGTCTCGCCACCGGAGACCACCTTCATGTTTCCGTCGGTGAAGGTGATAGTGGTGCCGATGGCGGTGACGGCTTGGGCGGGGTTGTTCTTCTGTGTGAAGATGAGATAGTCGTAATCGCCGGCACTGACATTCATAATGGCTGCGAGCGAAAGCGTGATGGATAGTAATAATCGCTTCATATTCTATTATATTTGTATCGTTTTGCCTACAAAAATAGAGTATTTATATATAAGGAGCAAATAAATTATATGTTTTTAACTTAAGTTTCGTAGGTACTCAACTTTTGGAGTTAACGGGAGTTATCGGTAGTTAGTGGTCTTCGACCACGGGAGTTAGCAGACATATGCAAGTCTATTGTCCGTTAACTTCAGCGAGCGCAGTGAGCTAACTCCCGTTAACTCCCGCTAACTACAACTTCCGAAACTTCAATTTTTAATATTATTGTAATACTTTTTTCATCCAGTTTCCTCGCCAGATGCGTATGAGGAAGAGTGTACCTCGGCATGTCAGCTCGACGGCCATTGCTATCCACACGCCCTTGAGTCCGTAGTCGCGGGCGAGGACTGCGGCGAGTGTGAGTCGCACGCACCACATTGAGAAGAGATTGAGCATTGCTGGGCGCAGCGTGTCGCCTGCTCCCACACAGATACTGTAGGACACTATGGCTGCGGCGAACATTGGTTCGGCGAAGGCTTCTATGCGGAGCACGAGGGCTCCGAGGTCTTTTATCTCGGCCACGGGGGTGAGGATGGCCATGAGTTCTGGGGCGAAAATGAACATGAGCATGCCCATGAATGCCATCACGAGCATAGCCACTCCGATGGTCATCCATGCGAAGGAGCGGCAAATGTCGAAGCGTCGTGCTCCTCGGCTCTGCCCTACGAGCGTGGTGGCGGCGTCGCCGATGCCGTAGCCGGGCATGTAGCAGAGGCTCTCGACGGTGATGGCGAATGAGTTGGCAGCTATCGACACGTTGCCCAATGGTGCCACGATGCGTGTGCCGACAATCTGTGCGCCGCCCATGAGCACCGACTGCAGTGCCATCGGGGCGCCGATCTTGGCGGCGTTGTGGATATAGGCGGGGTTCCAACGGAAGGGTGTATGGTCTTGCCGCAAGGCCAGCATCGGGCTGCGGACGATGGCAAAGTAGGCTTGACCGAGGGCGCTTATGATGATTGCCAACGATGTTCCGATGGCGGCACCGACTACTCCCCAGCCGATGATATAGATGAAGAAGAAGTTGAACACGACGTCGAGCACGCACATCATCACGCTCATAATGCTGGGTATGCGCATGTTTCCTGAGCATTTGAGCATTGCTCCTGAGAGGTTGGCAAGCTGGAAGAAGGGCCCGGTGAGTGCGAAGATGAGGAAATAGAGCGATGCGTCGCGGGCGATGTCGTCGCCTCCACCGAGCCAGTAAGGTAGCGGGAACGCGATTGCCACGCCGATGACGAGGAGTATGAGGCTTAGGATGGTGGTGGCGATGAGTGCATGCCGGAACACGTCGCGGGCTCGCTGGAAGTCGTTGGCACCGATGAAGTGGGCCACTTGTACGGAGAATCCCATCGACGCGGCGGTGGTCATGCTGCCGAAGAGCCACGTCGATGTCTCTACGATGCCTATCGACGCCGATGCCTCTGCTCCGAGGTGGCCCACCATGGAGGCGTCGATGAAGAACATCAGCACGCTGGTGATCTGGGCCAATATAGAAGGAATGCTCAACCCGATGATCAGGTTGAGCTTTTCACGGCTTGAGAGTGACGCTCCCTGGCGTATCTTCTCGAGCAGGAGGTCGCTACTCTTTGCGGAGAGAGTCATCTGCGGCTATGGCTTCGATGTCTTTCGTTGGGCCTTGGTCACCGACGTTTTCTTTCCGGGATGGTAGTAACTGACGAGGGTCATGTCGTAGATCAGCGTCGAATAGGCTGGTATCGAGCCTTCGGCTTTGTCTTCGTATCCCAGTTTATAGGGGATGTATACTTGCCAGCGGTCGCCAACTTTCATGTGTTGCAGTGCCGTGGCGAAGCCGTCCTTCACTTCCTGCACTCCGAGCTTTGCGGCTACGGCAGTGGCGGGGTTATACTCGCCTTCGAATGTCTTCTGGAAGACATAGCCCGACGAGTATGACGGTGAGGGGATGAGTCGGCCTTCGTACACCACACGCGAAGTGTCGGTATACATCGGGCTGGGCGATGTGCTTCCGCTGCTGCTGAGCACGTGGACGACGATATGGTCGTCGATTTCGGCATGGAAGTCGGCGTTGTCTTCGCCGAGCGACCAGTTGCGCAGCGTCATCCAACTGCCGTCGCCGGCTGCCTGACGCGACACGGCATTGGTGTAGACATCCTTGAAATAGGCCTCGTTCTTGTCTTTCCAGTTGGCAAACTCGCTCTCTTCTTCTGTCTCGCTGCATGAGGTGAGGATGAAGAGTGAAGAATGGAGGATGAAGAATGTAAGAACAAGAGAGGAAGCCCATCTCCAGCCTCTCCTTGGCGAGGGGAGTGAAGAAGACTTGTCCTTTTGCCGGGCATGCGGCTGATGTTGTATGAAACGGTTGTTATGCATTATGCATTCTTTATTATGAATTATTCTACATGAGTTTCTTCAGCAGGCTTGGTATGCTCACCTTGTCTTCGATGATGCTGCGGAGCTGTGAGATGTCGACTCTCTCTTGCTGCATTGTATCGCGGAATCGGAGTGTCACTTTCTGGTCGTTGAGTGTATCGTGGTCGATGGTGATGCAGTATGGTGTGCCGATTGCGTCTTGGCGGCGATAGCGTTTGCCGATGGAGTCTTTTTCGTCGTAGTGGCAGTTGAAGTGGAACTTCAGGTCGTCTACGATCTCCCGGGCCTTCTCTGGCAGTCCGTCTTTCTTCACGAGTGGCATCACTGCGAGCTTCACGGGGGCCAGGGCAGCGGGTAGCTTCAGCACGACGCGTGTCTCGCCATTGTCGAGCTTCTCTTCGGTGTAGGCGTGGCACATCACCGAGAGGAACATGCGGTCTACGCCGATCGATGTCTCTATCACGTACGGAGTGTAGCTTTCGTTGGTCTGCGGGTCGAAGTATTTTATCTGTCGCCCGCTGTATTTCTCATGCTGTGAAAGGTCGAAGTTGGTGCGACTGTGGATGCCTTCCACCTCCTTGAATCCGAATGGCATGCGGAACTCGATGTCTGAGGCGGCGTTGGCATAGTGGGCAAGCTTCTCATGATCGTGGAAACGATAGTTCTCTGCTCCGAATCCGAGGGCTTGGTGCCATGCCATGCGCGTCTGTTTCCACTTCTCAAACCACTCCAGCTCGGTGCCGGGGGTGACGAAGAACTGCATCTCCATCTGCTCAAATTCACGCATGCGGAAGATGAACTGGCGTGCTACGATCTCGTTGCGGAACGCCTTGCCTATCTGTGCAATGCCGAAAGGAATCTTCATGCGGCCCGTCTTCTGAACGTTCAGGTAGTTGACGAAGATGCCCTGAGCCGTCTCAGGACGCAGGTAAATCTTGTTTGCAGCATCGCTGACAGAACCCATCTCAGTTGAGAACATGAGGTTGAACTGGCGCACATCGGTCCAGTTCTTAGTACCGCTGATGGGGTCGACGATTTCCTCGTCGATGATGATCTGCTTCAGCTCGGCCAGGTCGGGTCCTTGCATCGCTTCGGTGTAGCGCTCGTGGAGCTTGTCGCGCTTTGCCTTCGTCTCTGCCACACGGGGCGAGGTGGCCAGATACTGCTCTTCATTAAACGCCTCGCCGAAACGCTTGCGGGCCTTCTCGACTTCCTTCTCAATCTTCTCGTCGTACTTCGCAATCTGGTCTTCTATCAGCACATCGGCGCGATAGCGCTTCTTCGAGTCGCGGTTGTCGATAAGGGGATCGTTGAACGCATCCACGTGGCCCGAGGCCTTCCAGATGGTGGGGTGCATGAAGATGGCGCTGTCGAGGCCCACGATGTTCTCGTGGAGAAGAACCATCGACTTCCACCAGTACTCCTTTATGTTGTTCTTCAGTTCCACACCGTTCTGCCCGTAGTCGTACACTGCAGCCAGACCGTCGTAGATATCACTACTCGGGAACACGAAACCATACTCTTTACAATGACTTACAATCTTTTTGAAAACATCTTCCTGTGCCATTTTTCCTGCTAATGTTTTTGATGTCGTATTAATTGTTTTGATATTCTTCTTACCTCAGCCCTCGTATCAGGGCATATTATTTCAAGATGCAAAGTTAGTGCAAACCGAAGACAGAACAAAATAAAAACGAAAGTTTTTTATTTTTTATTATGTTGAGGTGCAGCTTAACTTCTTTAGCCGTCAGGTAAAAAAGTTAATGCAAACCGAAGACAGAACAAAATAAAAACAAATTTTTTTTTAAAAAAACTTGTAACAAAACATAGACAAATTTGGAACAATCATTCGTACCTCTTAATGGTTTTGGTCTAATCGGATATAGTTGTCGTACCCTTGACCTCAATGTTGCCGAAAAGATTGAATAAAGGCTTATGCCATATAACATCCTCAATTTCAATGAGATTAAGTATTGACACGCGAATGGCCATCCCGAAAAAGTTTTTCATTTTCGAGTCCTTCGCGCGTTCGACCACATGCCCCCTCCGTAAGCATCCGTTTGAGATTCATCCCTGAAATGAAGCAAGCCATCTGACCAGATGCTGTCAGATGGCTTGCTGCGTTTGGTTGCCAATGACAATTATTTCATGATTTTGGCGACCTTCTGAGTGCCGTCGGCATACTTGGTGATGACGATGTTCACACCTTCGTATGCTGTGTTGGCAGCGATGCCAGCGACGTTGTAGTACTTCACGCTTGTGATGTCCTTGTCAGCGTTCAGGACACCCACACTGGTATCCACATTGTCGATTTTGAAAGCGGGCGAAACGATTTGCTCCTGCCAGTTGCCGGTCTCGTCGGTAAGGCGTACCTTCAAGTCATACCAGTTGTTGTCGCTCACCTCGTTGATAGCGCTGAGGTCACCCTCAAACAGTTGGCCGAATGCAGGATAGAAGTAAAGGTCTTCATTCTCGACAACAGGAAGCTCAATCCAAGCTTCGCCACCATTGGGCGTGTAATAAAGCTCCATGGTTACCGGCCTGCAGTTGTAAGCATACAATCCCGTGCTCATCAGTCCATAGTTGAAATCAGCACCCGTGAGTTCCACCTTGCCATCGCTGGCATTGGTGAAGCGGTCGGTGATATTGCCTTCAGTATCCAAAAAGCGCAGTTGGGTGAGTGTGGGCGATGTCCAGTCTTCCTTGGTCTGGTCAAACTCAAATTTGCACACGTTTTTGCCTTCGATGCCATCAACAATCACATTGTTGTTGGTGAATGTGGTGTTGATGATGCCGTCGGGATTGCCTGCCCTGTTGAAGGTGTTGAAGAACGAACTCATGTCGGCATAGCTCGAGCAGACCTCTTCGCCATTATACTTGATGCTCACCTCCAGGTTGTCGTTGTCCAGTTGGCGGTATTCGCCGTAACGTCCCATGCTGAAGGTAGTGAAGGCGAAGCGCTTGCCGAAGTTGTTGACATTGTTCATTGACTGGACGGTCAAAATCGGGCAACCCGCGTTGAGGCACACTGGCTGACTCTCGTCGGCAACGAATTCGAAATGAGGATTTGCCACAAATGAATTAGCGACTCTGGTGGAGTCGTAAATCAAGTTGTTAGAAATGGGGATACCATAGTTGTGATAGTGGTTGCCATCTTCATCGAAACGAATTACCGGCGCGATGGTGTTGGCGTAAGTGTACTGCGTGCCCATGATGGTGGACTTCGAAGTGACCAACTCGTTATACACACCGCTGAAGAGCGACCACAAATCGGTTTCGCCAGGTCCATCGGTGGTGTAGGGGGTGAAATAGCTCGTCATGGCGTAGTTGCCGCTCGTTTCAGGAAGGACGTTGGGGAAGTTCACCAGTGTTGACAACTGTGAAGTGCTGCCCTTGAGCATCGTGATGAGCGAGCCAGAGGAGTGCTCCGTGCTTTCGGCACCGCGCGGGGTGGGTTGGAACAGGTCGATGTGCGATGTAAAGTCGGCAACGGCTTGTGCGTCGATGTCGCCGTTGATGCCGTCCTTGATGTCATAGGTGATATACACCTGGTCGAGGTTCTCGCCCCAGAAAGCGCGATACACGTTGTAGATTTCGATGTTCTCGCTCACATCGTTGATATAGAGGTCGATGCTGTTCGACATGTCGCTCACCGTGGTCACGCCACGCGAGGTGATGATTTGTGGTCCGCGGTAGGTTGCCAACGTGTTGATCGAGATAAAGCTGGAGCGGTTTTTCATATACAGTCCACGGAAGTAGGACTCGCTGTAGACATTCTCGTTGCCGTCGTAGCTGCTCACACCGTCAACCACAGTGACGCATCCCGGGTTGGGAACCTCGCCGTTAGGCAGGATGCGGCCGAAGTGTACACGGTTCTTGGCCTCGGCGATGTCGTGAGTCATGCTGAAGTTGCCGTCAACCACAACACCCTCTTTAATGATCACGATGTCACGCACGCCGTCAAAGTGGCGCCATGAGTAGCCGTCATCGTTGATGTGCCACTGGATGTAGAGAATGTATTCACCAGCAGGTACGTTGGAAAACGTCACAAGGCTCTTGTCGGTGGTCGAGAGACGTCCGAAATACTTGGTGGCGCCCTCATTGAGCAGTGTGAACGATTGTGCGGCAATGGCAGCGGCGCCATCAGCGCCAAGACTGTCTTTGTCGTAAACAAGATTCAAGGTTATCTCGGTGGCAGTTTCACCTTGAAGCATGGGTGCTTGCGATGGCAATTCGTACGACACTGTGCCATCAGCGTGCTGGTGGCTGATTGCGATGTCGGCAAGCGAGGTGTTCCATGCTTGCGCTGAAGCAGTCAGCGGCATCATTGCCATTGCGGCAAGAAGCAGTGAGTAGAATTTCTTTTTCATAAGCGCTATGATTTTAATGAGTGAAGATGGGTTCTATAAATTCATTTTGGGGGTCGCAGTAAGAGTCAGAACCCTTTTAACTCTTGTCGCAACTCATTTATTACTGTCGCAAAGTTACAGTATTTAGCTCAAATACTATTCACCCCCTCTATTTTTTAACATCTATTAATACATATGGACATGGTTATCCCATAGTGACAGTATTGCGCGGCTTAATCCAATCGGCATGCAGGCGCACTATCTGTGTGAAACGGCACATATTGTAAGTTAGGTTTGTCAGCGCCACGTTGGTGTGGTTCTTGTAGCCGAAAAACGTCTCGCCGCGTTTCTTCGTCCAGCGCGCGTCGGTGTCCTTGTGGCTGCGCTTGTTCTTCTTGCGCTTCCACTCGCGCGGGTTGTCGCCAGCCTCGGGTTGCCATAGCTTGTCGCCGTAGCAACTCGCAACTGCCGGGTTTACTATCTGGCTTTGATAGCGTCGCTATCTGGCTTTGATAGTACCGCTATCTGGCTTTGACAGTAATAGCGTTGTGCTGTATCAACAAAAAAGAGGCACCCGACTCACGTCGGATGCCCCCACAGCTTATTGTTATAAAGATATTATTTCTGTTATACTCCCATTATCCACTTCACGAGCAGCAATACTGTCGGTATGGTGATGAAGAGGATGCCAATGAAGTCGATGATCACTCCCGACTTTATCATCTTCGTGATTGGGATGTATCCGCTTGCGTAGACGATAGCGTTCGGCGGTGTGCTGACAGGCATCATGAATCCGAGCGACGACGACAGGGCGATGCCCACGGCGACGGGTATCGGGCTGAAGCCCATCGATATGGCTGTGCCGATGGCGATCGGACCGATAAGGTTGGTAGCGGCTGTGTGCGAGGTGAGCTCTGAGAGAAGGAGCGCTGCCACGCAGAAGATGGCCACGAAGATGATTTCCGACGGCTGTCCGCCCATCATTGTCTTAATGGCTTCGCCGATCCAGTCGGAGAGACCGGTGGTGTACATCAGTCCGCCCATGGCGAGTCCGCCGCCGAAGAGCAGGAGCGTACCCCACTCCACACCGGCAACGGCGTCTTTCCACTTCAGCGTCATCTCGCCCTTCTTCAGGTTCACAGGGAGGAAGAATAGCAAGAGTGCACCCACCATTGCGGCGATTGCCTCGGGGAAGTATTTGTTGTATTCCTTCACAATGGTGCCGTCGGAACCATAGATGATGCTCAGAATTCCGGGTGCCACCCACAGGGTGACGGCCACGAGGAAGGCTACGAGCGTGTTCTTCTGTGCACGATTCCACTTGCCCAGCGCGTTGACATGCTCACGGATGAAGTCCTGTGCGCCGTCGATATGCTTCACGTCGGCAGGGAACATGCGCCAGAGCACTACGTAGGCGATGACGAAGTATAGCACCATAGCCACGAAGCCCCATACCATCCAGTTGAAGAACGACACGTGTGGAGCCGAGGGTGCAAGCTCGTCGAGGAAGCCGAGCATGATGATGTTCGGCGGGGTGCCGATAGGTGTGAGCACGCCTCCGATGGAGCATGCGTAGGCCGTCATGAGCATCAGGCCGGTGGCATACTTATAGTTGGAGAGCTCGATGTGCTTGCCGTTGGCGGCCATCATTTCGCGTATGGCCTCAAGAAGTCCGAGGGCAATGGGGAACATCATTGCTGCCGTCGCCGTATTACTTATCCATCCCGAGCAGATCATGCACGCCAGACCGATGGCAAGGAATATGCGTCGCGGCGAGTCGCCTACCCATTTCATCGACATGATGCCGTAGGCGATGCGCTTGTCGAGTCCGTTCACCATCATTGCCTTGGCGATGATGAAGCCTCCCATGAACAGGAATATCATCGGTGATGCAAAGGCTGCAAACGCCTCTTTCATCTTTACGACGCCGAAGATGACGCAGAGGGTCGGGCCGATGAGCGATGTCACGGGGATTGCCACGGGCTCTGTGATCCACCAGATGGCGACGAGTGTCATGATAGCAAGAAGCTTGTGTGCTTCGGGAGAGAGTCCCTCGATCTGGGTGAAATAGACGAGGAGAGCGCACAGCGGACCGAAGATAGCTCCGAAGATATGGCGCTTTCGGTCGAACGAAGAATCATTCTTTTCTGTCTGCTCCACTACCTGAGCAGATTTCTTTTCTGTATCTTCCATACGATGTTTATGTTTTGTTATTGCTTTTAGTCTTTCTCTTGGTTATAATAAATTGTAGGCGCACTCTTTAACGGAATGCGCCTACAAAATTAAAACATTTCGGAGAAACGGATAAAATTTTTCCGATGTTTTTTATAATGAACTTGAAATTTTATTCTGAATTATGCATTATGAATTCTGAATTATGCATTATGAGACTTGTCGAGCCCGAGGCGAGACCCTCTGACTGCAAGGAAGAAATTCTGAATTATGCATTATATCAGCCCCATGTTGCTCACGAGGAAGAGGGTGGCATAGCCGATGATGAGTCCGATGATGCCCACCGAGAGCCCTATCTTGAGCATTTCGTTCTGCTTGACGAGTCCTGTGGAGTGGGCTATTGCGTTCGGCGGTGTGCTTATGGGCAGCGACATGGCTACGGAAGCCGATATGGCAATGCCGAGCAGTACGGTGGATGTGCCTCCGATGGCGTCGATGCGGGAGCCCATTCCCTTGCACACAACGACGAGGATAGGCACGAGGAGGGCGGCCGTGGCGGTGTTGGAGATGAAGTTGGAGAGCACGTAGCAGAGCAGTCCTGAGATGACGAGGATGACGATTGGCGACCAGGTGTCGAACGGGATGCTTTGTATTGCGAGCTCTGCAAGGCCTGAGTCGTTGAGGGCAAGACCGAGGGCGAAGCCGCCGGCTACCATCCATATGACGCTCCAGTTGATGTCGCGAAGGTCTTCGGCGCGTATGACACCGGTGACAGCAAAGATTGCTATTGGGAACATTGCAACGGTGTTGGCGTTGACACCGAACTGTTTGTCGAAGAGCCACATGACGACTGTGAGCACAAATGTGACGGCTACGACCACCGTACGCCAGTTGTGCTGCACGTGGCCTTCTATCTCGAGGTCGATGCGTTTCTGCTTGAAGGGGAAGAAGCGTATGAGGAGGTACCATCCGATGAGCAGGAGGACTATGGTGAGTGGCAGCATGAACGACATCCACTGTCCGAATCCGATGCCCATGTTGAGGCCTTCGGGGTCGTTGAGGTACTTCAGTGCGATCATGTTAGGCGGTGTTCCGATTGGTGTTCCCATACCTCCGACGTTCGCTGCCACCGGTATTGCCAGTGTGAGGGCCACGCGTCCTTTGCCGTCGGGGGGAAGGGCTTTGAACACTGGGGCAAGGAAGGTGAGCATCATGGCGGCTGTGGCGGTGTTGGAGATGAACATTGAGAAGATGCCTGTGATGAGCAGGAATCCGAGCAGGACCACTTCGCTGCGGTGTCCGAACGGTCGCAGCAGGGTGCGTGCGAGCACTGCGTCGAGGCCGCTCTTCGTGGCGGCGATGGCGAGCACGAAGCCTCCGAGGAAGAGTATGATTATCGGGTCGGCGAAGGTGGCCATGATTGCTTTGTGGCTGAGAAATTCTTCCTTCTCGATACCTTCACGCAGGAAGAGCAGCGTGTTGTCGGAGACGGAGAAGAGCAGGAGCCCGATGAGCGACACGGAGGTGGCCCACGACGGGATGCACTCGGTTATCCACATGATGGTGGCGAAGGCAAATATCGATATCACGCGGCGGTGGACAACGGTGAGGCCTTCTATGCCAAACGACTCGAGGGGCATGTTCCAGATGATTGTCATCAATATGATGGCGGCCATGAACATGATGAAGCGACGGTTGCTGAAACGATGCGACAGGTCGTTTGCCATGCGCATAGTCTTGCTGGAATGTAATTGGATCATAAGTAGAGATATTTTTGTAAAAACCGCGCAAAGGTAATAATAAAATGAGGAACAAGAGGGGAAGAACGAGGAATTATTTCGATGGAAAAACATTTTTTTGCTATTTTTTTGCTTTGAAAATAAAAAAACTCTTTATTTTTGCAAGAGTGTAAACCCCAGTTTGCAAAATCGGAGGCCAAGACACAAACCATCAGAGACAAGACTAACGCTATAAAAACCTTAAAGTCATGAGCAATACAACTGTTATCATCATCGCTGTGGTAGTAGTGCTGATTGCACTGCTGGCATTCAAGTTCATCCACAACCACGGCATCCACAACGACGTAGAGAACCTGAAGAATGTCTGCTCGGAGATATTCATCGCGAAGGGCGTCGAGAAGCTCGCCAGCCAGGACTTCATCCAGACGCTGAAGGAGAAGACGGGAGTGAGCCAGAAGGTGGCCCTGACGCTCTTCGGCAAGGCCCGCCAGCTGGGAATAATCCGCATCGTGGACAGGTTTGTGGAACTCGTAAAATGATCTCTGTCTGAGAGAGCCTGTCGCCAGGCTACTGAGACACAAAGGCAAAGAATCCCCACCGCTGTGGCCGACGGCTGCAGCAGTGGGGATTATGCGTTCACGAAAAAACTCCCCGGCAGCGCATGACGATTCCTCCGGATGAAGTACAAAGCCCATGTACTCGGAGTACAAAAGCCATGTACTCGCAGTACAAAGCCCATGTACTGGCAGTACGAAGCCTTTGTACTCTGCCCGGCCGACTCGCTTGCAGCAGCAGGAAAAAAGGACAAAACAGCCTCACTTGGCCACATATTGGAAAAAAAAGAGACGAACTTGGGCGGTTTTTGAAGATTTTTGACTAATTTCGCAGGCATAACAAGAAAAACAGCTAATCCCGACATGGACGACGAGATAAAAGACATAGAGAAAGACGAAACCCTGGAAGAGCAGCCTGAAGCTTCTGCCGCTTCCGCCGACGACCTGCCCACCGACGAGCACTCCGACTACCGGCCCGTGAATCGGTTTGATGCCGCCGCCGTTCACCACCTGAGCGGCATGTATCAGAACTGGTTCCTCGACTACGCGTCGTATGTGATCCTGGAGCGTGCCGTGCCTCATATCGACGACGGTCTGAAACCCGTGCAGCGACGCATCCTCCACTCCATGAAGCGCATGGACGACGGACGGTTCAACAAGGTGGCCAACATCGTGGGACACACCATGCAGTTCCACCCCCACGGCGACGCGTCGATAAAGGACGCACTCGTGCAGCTGGGACAGAAAGACCTGCTCGTAGAGTGCCAAGGCAACTGGGGAAACATAATAACCGGCGACGATGCAGCGGCAGGACGATACATAGAAGCACGACTCTCGAAACTCGCCCTCGACGTGGTGTTCAACCCGAAGACCACGGAGTGGCAGATGAGCTACGACGGCCGCAACAAGGAACCCGTCACGCTCCCCGTGAAGTTCCCGCTGCTGCTCGCACAGGGAGCAGAAGGCATAGCCGTGGGACTGAGCTCGAAAATACTCCCCCACAACTTCTGCGAGATATGCGACGCCGCCATCAGCTACCTCCGAGGAGAGGAATTCCACCTCTACCCCGACTTCCCCACAGGCGGAAGCATCGACGTGAGCAAGTACAACGACGGACAGCGAGGAGGAGTAGTGAAAGTGAGGGCAAAGATAGAAAAGCTCGACCAAAAGACGCTCGTCATACGCGAAATACCGTTCGGGAAGACGACAGGATCGCCGCAGAAGCCAAGCCCATTCATAGAGTCGATACTCAAAGCAGCCGAGAAGGGAAAAATAAAAGTCAGGAAAGTGGAAGACCTCACCGCCGCCGGAGCAGAGATACTCATCCACCTCGCACCGGGAGTGTCGTCGGACAAGACCATCGACGCACTCTTCGCCTTCACCGACTGCGAAATAAATATCTCGCCCAACTGCTGCGTCATCGAAGACAACAAACCGAAATTCCTCACCGTGAGCGAAGTGCTCGAGCACTCCGTCGACCGCACCATGGGACTCCTCCGGAAGGAACTGCAGATACGACGGGGCGAACTGATGGAACAACTGTTCTTCGCCTCCCTCGAAAGAATATTCATCGAAGAACGCATCTATAAAGACAAACAATTCGAAGAAGCCGAAAACGTCGACGCCGTCGTGGCACACATCGACGAACGACTCACGCCGTTCAAACCACAACTCGTCAGAGAAGTAACACGCGACGACATACTCCGACTACTCGAGATAAAGATGCAGCGAATACTGAAATTCAACAAAGACAAAGCCGACGAACTGATAAAGAAAATAAAGAAAGAAATAAAAGGCATCGACCGCGACCTTGCACACATGACCGACGTGACCATCAACTGGTTCACATTCATAAAAGAGAAATACGGAGCCGAGCACCCACGACTGACCGAAATACGCAACTTCGACACCATCGAAGCAGCAAAGGTGGCAGAAGCTAACCAGAAACTCTACATCAACCGCCAGGAAGGATTCATCGGGACAAGCCTGAAGAAAGACGAGTTCGTGTGCAACTGCTCCGACATCGACGACATTATTATATTTTATAAAGACGGAAAGTA
This sequence comes from Prevotella sp., assembly GCA_017477435.1. Taxonomy (GTDB): domain Bacteria; phylum Bacteroidota; class Bacteroidia; order Bacteroidales; family Bacteroidaceae; genus Prevotella. The sequence goes on along the minus strand of JAFUVV010000024.1, from coordinate 37,297 downwards.
CAAAGTCATACGCGTCGCCGACAAAATATTCATCGGCAAAAACGTCATGCACGTGCAAGTATATAAGAAGAACGACAAGCGCACCATCTACAACGCCGTATACCGCGACGGAAAGAAAGGGCCCTACTATATCAAGCGATTCTTCGTATGCCCCATCACACGCGACAAGGAGTACGACATCACACAAGGCACACCAGGGTCGAAAATGATGTACTTCACCGCCAACCCCAACGGCGAGGCCGAAACGATAAAGATAAGCCTCGACCCGGCAAGCGGACGACGCAACCTGCTGCTCGTGCGCGACTTCTCGGAAGTGGCCATCAAGGCAAGAACGGCAAAAGGAAACCTCGTCACGAAATACCCCGTGCAGAGAATAGGGCTGAAGAGCCACGGACACAGCACGCTGGGAGGAAGAAAAGTGTGGTTCGACCCCGACATAAACCGCATAAACTACGAGGAACACGGCAAATATCTCGGAGAATTCAACGACGACGAATACATACTCGTCATACTCGAAAACCTCGACTTCTACTTCACAAACATCGACATCAACAACCACTACGACGAGAAGATACGCATAATAGAGAAGTACGACGAGAAAAAGACGTGGACCCTCATGCTCATCGATGCCGACAACAAAGGAATGCCCTATCTGAAGCGCTTCATGCTCGAATACTCGAAGAAACGCCAGAGCATGCTCGGAGAAAACAAAGACAACCGGCCCCTGCTGCTCACCGACACACCATTCCCACGCCTGCAAGTGACCTTCGGCGGCGCCGACGCCGTAAGACCAGCAATGGAAATAGACGCTGAGCAATTCATCGGAGTGAAGAACGTCAAGGCCCGCGGCAAGCGAGTGACCACATGGACCATCGACAGCGTAGAAGAACTGGAACCCATCCGATTCCCGGAGCCCGAAGAACAAGCCGAAGAGACTGCCGACGAAGAAACCAAGCCGACAGACAACGAAGCGACGGAGCCCACTACGGAACAATTCCCTGAGCAGCCCGCAACAGAGCCGGAGCACGCGCAGCAGCAAGAAACAGAGCCCACAACCGAACCCGACGACGACGACACCGAGGAAATAAAACCCGTGCATCAGAATCCAAACGACATTCCAATCCAACTGAGTCTATTCCCAGATGAAGACGATATTTAATCACACACCCATCGCCTATGTGCTTGCATGCCTCCTCATGCAGGCACATTCGCTTTTGGCACAGACCGAAAGCCCATCACCCACCATCACAAACATGAAGCTCATCGGCATCGGACACTCGGCAATACTCGACACATATCTCTCACAAGAGCATTACTCAGGCGCAGAACTGCGATTCACAGACCACACCACACGCCAGACCGACAACCGACAATGGAGCACACAACTCGTACACCAAGTCTACATCTCGTCGACAACACCACGCTCCGACGACAACACCTTCCTCGCAGGAATGTATTCCTTCGGATACTCACGCCACAGAAAGCTCGTAAACATCGACAACAGATTCACACTGAAAGCAGGACTCACCGCCGAGGCCGACGCAGGATTCCTATATAGCACCGTAGGAGGCAACAACCCCGCACAAGCACGACTGGCACTGAACATCGCACCCACGGCAGTAGCCACCTACAGCTTCCCACTGCTAAAGCACACGTGGCAACTGAGATACGAACTGGCAGCACCAATACTCGGACTGATGTTCACACCCAACTTCGGACAGTCATACTACGAAATATTCTCGCGCGGCGACTACGACAACAACATCCGCCTGGCGCACCCCTTCAACTCACCATCGCTACGACACATGCTCACAATAGAAATACCCATACGAAAGACAACACTCACGCTGGGATACCTCGGCGACTACCAGCAGGCCGACGTAAACATGATCAAGTATCACAACTACAGCCACATGCTCGTAGTAGGCATCGTGCGAAGATTCAAAATAAAAGATATCCGCCCATGAAAAGCTTTAACTCCTCTGCCTTAAACTCACATGTCGCAACACACCCCTCCCCAGGGAAGGGCTGGGGGTGGGCTTTGTTTCTCGCCTCTTCACTCTTTATCTTCACCTCCTGCGTAGATGAAGAAGAATACACCGACGACCCACGCGGAAACTTCGAGGCACTGTGGCACGTCATGGACGAGCACTACTGCTTCTTCTCCGAAAAAGCAATCGACTGGAACGAAATACATACCCGCTACGCCCGGCAAATCAACGACGACATGACCGACAAACAACTCTTCGAAGTACTCGCCGGCATGCTCGGCGAACTGCGCGACGGACACGTCAACCTCTACTCTCCCTGGGACGTGGCACGCAATTGGAGCTGGCACGAAGACTATCCATCCAACTACGACCAAGCTCTCATCGACCAATACCTCGGCACCGACTACCATATCGCCTCAGGAATGCGCTACCGACTCCTCGACGACAATATCGGCTATCTGCGATCGTCCTCCTTCACAGGCGCCATCGGCGACGGAAACCTCGACGAAATACTACTCCACTTCGCAACGGCACGCGGACTCATCATCGACCTGCGAGAGAACAGCGGAGGACTACTCACATCGGCCGAGACACTCGCAGCACGATTCACCGACGAAGAAATCCTCGTAGGCTACATGCAGCACAAGACCGGCACTGGACACAACGACTTCTCACCCATGAAAGAACAGCGCCTCAAACCATCGCGGGGAATACGCTGGCACAAACCCGTCGTCGTGCTCACCAACCGCAAGGTGTTCAGCGCCGCAAACGAATTCGTGAAATACATGCGATGCTGCCCAGGCGTCACCGTCATCGGCGACAACACCGGCGGCGGAGCAGGACTGCCTTTCATGAGCGAACTGCCATGCGGATGGACAGTACGATTATCTGCCTGCCCCATGTACGACCGCGACAAACAGTCGACCGAGGCCGGCATCGCACCCGACATCAACATTGCCCTCTCGCCCACCGACACAGCAAACGGACACGACACTATCATCGAACACGCCCGCAACATCATTCGTTCCACACCATGAAAATATTTGCCGAAGCACCACAACTTTTAATTCTCAACTTTCAATTTTAACTTCGTTGATTTTTGTCGCGACTCGGCATAGAGCAAGCTCTCTGCTCTCGCTGCTTCAAAAATTCAACTTAAAAACTTTCAACTTTCAACTTAATTTCTTACCTTTGCACCCGCAATATAAGAAAAGCGCCTGTGGCGGAATTGGTAGACGCGCTAGACTTAGGATCTAGTATCTCAGGATGTGTAGGTTCGAGTCCTATCAGGCGTACAAGAAAAATAGCTAAGCCTTTTGTGCTTAGCTATTTTTGTTTAGGCAGCTATTAAATTTGTTTATAGGCGTTTGGCGTTATTTACTTCGTATGTTTGAGGACAAGGCTTTCTACTTTTTTGCCATCTTGTCTCTAACCACATAGACTCCATTGCCGTTGGTCTGAATGTATAGGTCGCGGCCATGGAAGTCGCAGTCTTCAAACTCGTATGGCACTGCTGCCGTCCAGTCGAGGCGATTGACGAGTCGATGCCGGCGAAGGTCCCATACGTAGAAGAGGCTCGGGTGCTGCTTCGTTCCCAGCCCCACAGGCATGATCATCATCCCTTTCCTGACGCATGCCCCTTGTCCTATCTGAACGGAAGGAAACTCGCTGGTGTAGTCCTGAATCGTGTAGTTCTCAATGATATCGCTCTCGGTGAGCGTGACCACCTCACCGTCGCTGAGCCGAGGCAGACGGAACGTGACGATGCGGAAACGGTTCTCGGGGTTGAGGTTCTCGATGGTGTTCCCATAGCCGATGAGCAGCCGGCGGTCGTAGTCTATTATCCACTGCAGGGCATATCCGAAGAGCTTCCGCGAGTCGTCGAACACGATGGTCTGCACAAGCGTGCTGCTCCCGTCAAGCCCGATGCGCTCCACGTAGCACACATCCTTCCTTCCACCAACGACACCGTTGTAACATTGCGACACATACACCACCGGCAACACGTCGCCGGCAGCATAGCGCTCAGTGCCGAAGAAGGCCACATTCGAGTGATTTGTCTTTGCATGGCTCTCGAGCTGAATCTTCTTTATCTCCGTAAGTCCACTGTTGTCAATCGTATAAAGCGTGGCTAAGCCTGTATTCTGAAGGCTCAGCATATAGTCTTTATAGATTGCCATGCCTTGATAGGCCTGTCCCTTCCACCCGCTGAGAGGGGCAAAGCGGGTGACCGACGAGTGGGTGAAGTCGATACTGCGGCACGAGGTGAGCACGGCAACGACAAGCAGTGCGAAGAATGAAAAAAGTGATAGTCGTTTCATAAACAAAAGAATGGTTTAAGGTTATCATGTAGCAAAATTACGAAAAATGTCTTTCAGCGCGAAATTTTCCCGTCACTATTATTGGCTTCCACAACACTTTTTCATTCAACATCCACGCACAAGGCACCTTCGGAGTCATTTGAATTTTTATTCGCAAAACATGATTTTTATTACCAAAGACAAAACGTGTTTGATAAAAAATAAGTACATTTGCACATCTGAATGGAAATACAACCGAATGTATCTCGAGAAGAGGTAGCGGATAAACTATTTAAAAATGATGAAAAAACACATTTTATTATTTATAATGACTGCTGCTGTGTGCACACTGTCGGCATCCGACTTCCGCACGTCAGAGCCCTTGAGACTGACCCTCCCGTCGATGGACGCCAGGTCGCTGAGCGAGGGGCTTAAGGCAACGTATGACAGTCAGCGCACTCCCGGCATCGCCAGCGACACGAAACAGTCGTTCTCCACAAGCACGACGACACCCGACTATCGCCTCACCGACCACGCACCGTGGGCAAAGGAGAACTGGACCCTGCTGCGCACAAATCCGGGAGTGAAGCCCTACAAGATGCTCGACGACCTCACGTTCGTAGGTGTGCCGCTGTTTGTTGCAGGAATCATTGCAAAAAACGAAAAGAAGTCGTTCCAGCAGAACACCAAGGACAACAAGCACACACTGGTCACAGAATTTAAAACCCGAATCGACGACTATGCGCAGTTCTTCGGCCCTACGCTGACGACAGCCCTGAAGATTGCCGGTCTGGAGAGCCGCAGCGACTGGGCGCGATATGCCGCATCGACAGCAATGTCGTATGCCATCATGGCTGGATTCGTCAACACGATAAAATACACTGCGAAGGAGATGCGCCCCGACGGTTCTTCGGCCAACTCTTGGCCATCGGGGCATACGGCCACGGCATTCGTCGGAGCGACGCTGCTGCATAAGGAATACGGAATGACACGTTCACCTTGGTTCTCTGTGGCAGGCTACGGAGTGGCAACGGCAACGGGAATAATGCGCGTGCTGAACAACCGCCACTGGGTCAGCGATGTGCTCTCGGGAGCAGGAATAGGCATCATGTCGACAGAACTGGCCTACGCGCTGAGCGACCTGATATTCAAGGGGAGAGGACTGCTGAGGGCTGATATCGTAAGCAACAAGAACATCATCGAGCATCCGTCGTTCTTCTCCATCTCGATGGGCATGGGATTCGGTTCGAAAAACCTCGACTTCGACATGGAGAAATTCGATTTCGACGGCGATGGCGACAAGACTTTCAACCTGAAATTCGGAACATCTACAGCCGTTGCGCTGGAAGGTGCCTACTTCTTCAATAAATACGTCGGCGTGGGCGGACGTCTGCGAGTGAACAGCTCGCCTATCAAAGGATGGAGCGGCATAGAAAGATATGCCTGGGAAGACCTGATTGAGGGAATCTATGGCTCCGACTATTCCGACAACGAAAAAGTCCAACAGTTCATCTATGGCACAGGCACCCCAGGCCAGCCCGGCTACAGCCCTGCAATCATAGAGAACGCCTATTTCACCATCAAGAGCGACCACCTGACTGAGTTCACCGCCGACGCAGGCGTCTATTTCAACCTCCCGCTTGCAAAGCGATTTGCCATCGGGACGAAACTGCTTTTCGGCAGGAGCGTCATGCAGGAGGTCGACCTGAATGCCACGGCAGAAGGAGGAATGCGCGACATCGACATAACACAAGATGCCGAAAAGATGTTCGACAACGCCAAGCTGCTGCCCGACACCTACACGGCAGAGTGGGACTACTTCACCGTGGGAGGCAACAAGTCGTTCAAGTGTGGCACAGGCCTGTCGCTGACCTATGCCTACAAGGAAAACTATGCATGGAGACTGTTCTGCGACTACGACTTCACTCGCAAGACCTACACCATGACCTACAATCCCACCGACTTCTTCATTGATGCCACAGGCATGAGAGCACTCGTGAATCTAATTGGTGAAGATCTGGGACTCGCCGAGAAACAGAAGATAAAAAGAAACCGCAACACGTTCATCCTCGGAGGCTCGTTTACCATTTCCTTCTGACACATTGCCTGTAATACCGAAAACAACAAGCCGCAAACTCAGGCGACAATCGAATCCCTGCCGGGTGATTATCTCGGCAGGGATTCGATTTTTTTTCATCAGGAAATGATGGATATCTTCAAAAACTCGTTTCCTTTGTAAGGAAGTGAAACCTTTTTCACCTATGCAGGCACAAAGTTGAAAACTATAAAGCAAAAATAAATTAAAATATTTTGTGCTCCGCCCAAGTTTCATTAACTTTGCTACACCTAAACTAATATTAGGACGTGATACTACAACAATAAACATAAAAACAATAATGAAAAGCATACTCGAACGCAACGAGTCTCTGGCTGCAACCGTCGGACAGGTGGCCGAAGTAGCAGGCTACCTGTGGCAAAAAGGCTGGGCAGAGCGCAATGGAGGAAACATCACAGTAAACATAACCGGCACGTGCGACGACATTCTCGCCTCGCTGCCTGCCATCGGCGGAAAGCGGGAGATAGGTCTCAAGCTGCCACATCTGAAAGGCACTTATTTCTTCTGCAAGGGCACGGGGCGCCGCATGCGCGACCTGGCACGATGGCCAATGCAGAACGGAAGCATCATACGCATCTGCGACGACTGCGAACACTATGAGATAATAGCCGACGAAGAGGTGAAACCCACCAGCGAACTGCCGTCGCACCTGCTCGTACACGACCACTTCATCGCTACAGGCTCGCCATATCGCGCCTCGCTACACACACATCCGATTGAGCTCGTGGCAATGTCGCACTCGGAGAAGTATCTCGAGAAAGACGTACTCACACGGCTGCTGTGGAGCATGATACCCGAGACGAAAGCCTTCTGCCCACGCGGATTGGGAATAGTGAGATACGAACTGCCGAGCTCCACCGTGCTGGCAGAGAAGACCCTCGAGGCTCTCGACGACTACGACGTGGTGATGTGGGAAAAGCACGGAGTGTTTGCCGTAGACACCGATATCATGGCCGCCTTCGACCAGGTGGATGTGCTCACAAAGAGTGCTCAGATATACATCGCTGCAAAGAACATGGGATTTGAGCCCGACGGCATGACAGACGAGCAGATGAAGGAAATGAGCGTGGCATTCAACCTGCCGAAATAATACACCAACAAGCACAACGGCTGCCAACACCATATCCGACATGCTGCAGTATCAAAGCCAGATACTGGCAGTATCAGGCACAGATACTGGCAGTACAAAGCACAGATACCGACAGTACAAAAGCCAGATACTGAAACATAAAAAAACACCTGCCTGGACAATCATAAAAACATAAAGCAACAGATATGAACGCCAAACACTATCTTGCCATCGACCTCGGGGCAACAAGCGGACGCTCCATCCTTGGCACCCTCTCCGACGGACGGTTACAGACCGAAGAGATAACTCGCTTCCCCAACCGACTCATCACCACCGCCCATCACACCTACTGGGATATCCTCGCGCTCTACGGCGAGATACTGCGCGCACTGACCGAGGTGGCACGCCGAGGTATCGAGATACAAAGCATGGGCATCGACACGTGGGGAGTAGACTTCGTGCTCGTGGGCGACGACGACGAACTGCTCCGCGCACCAATGGCCTACCGCGACCCATGCACATTCCCCGCAATGGACGACTATCTCAAGAACAAAAAGTCGCAGCGCGACCTGTATGAGATAAACGGCCTGCAACTGATGAACTTCAACTCCATCTTCCAGGTGTATGCCCTCAGTCAGGAGAAGAACAGCGCCCTCGCCGCTGCCAAGCATCTCCTCTTCATGCCCGACGCACTGGCATGGATGCTCACCGGACGCATGGTGTGCGAATATACCATCGCCTCCACCTCCGGACTGCTCGACGTACGCAGCCAGACCATGAGCGACGAGCTGCTCGCCTCGGCAGGCATCAGCAAGGAAATGATACCCGAGATGGTGATGCCCGGCGACGAGATAGGAACACTCGCTCCACACGTACAGCGCCTCACAGGCATCGGACCAGTGAAGGTGGTGGCCGTAGCAGGCCACGACACCGCAAGCGCAGTGGCTGCCGTGCCGGCAAAGAAGGAAGGATTTGCATATCTGAGTAGCGGCACGTGGAGCCTCATGGGCATAGAAACCAAGGCGCCCATCGTGAGCGACAAGAGCTTCGAACGCAACTTCACAAACGAAGGTGGCATCTGCGGCACAATACGTTTTCTGAAAAATATATGCGGCATGTGGATGCTGGAGCGTTGCCGCGCAGAATGGACCGACGCTCCCACCGACTACAACACACTCTTCGGTGCTGCCATGGCATGCACGCCGGCAAAAGCCCTGCTCAACCCCGACGACCCAATGTTTGCTAACCCCGAGAGCATGACCGAAGCAATAGCAAAATATTTTGCCGACCGTCAGCAGCCCGCACCACAGGGATGGGCCAAGACAACACGCTGTCTGTTTGAGTCGCTCGCAAAGCGCTATGCCGAAGTGGCAGGCTACCTGCAGGAATTCTCCGACGTGAAGCTCGACACGCTGCACGTCATCGGAGGAGGATCGCAGAACGACTATCTCAACCAGATGACTGCCGACGCCACAGGACTCACCGTCGTCGCCGGACCAGCAGAAGGCACTGCAATGGGCAACATCATGGTGCAGGCAACACTCGCCGACCACACCGTCGGCGACATCTGGGAAATGAGGCAGATAATAGCCAACAGCATAACACTCAAGACATTCTATCCGAAATCATAAAACAACTAAACATAATACGACAATGGAAGAAAACAAAATTCTGAAAGCTTATGAAGCAGCCCGTGAGCGCTATGCCGAACTGGGCATCGACACCGACAAAGCAGTAGCTCAACTCGAGCAAGTCCCCATCTCCCTCCACTGCTGGCAGACCGACGACGTAGTGGGATTCGAACGCAACGTCGCACTCTCCGGCGGCATACAGACCACAGGCAACTACCCCGGTCGTGCACGCAACGTGGAAGAGGTCAGACAAGACATCATCGAGGTGAAGAGCCTCCTCGCAGGTAACCATCGACTGAACCTCCACGAGACATACGGCGAGTTCGGCGATACATTCGTAGACCGCGACCAAGTAGAGACACGTCACTTCCAGGGATGGATAGACTGGGCAAAGGCTCAGAACCTGAAGCTCGACTTCAACAGCACATCATTCTCCCACCCAAAGAGTGGCAACCTCACACTCTCCAATCCCGACGACGAGATACGCAACTTCTGGATTGAGCACACCAAGCGCTGCCGCCGTATCGCAAACGATATGGGTAAGGCACAGGGCGATCCGTGTATAATGAACATCTGGGTGCACGACGGCTCGAAAGACCTCACCGTCAACCGCCTGCGCTATCGCGAGATACTGAAGGACAGCCTCGACGACATCCTCAGCGAAGAGCTGCCAAACATGAAGAGCTGCCTCGAGGCAAAACTCTTCGGCATCGGACTGGAAAGCTACACCGTAGGCTCTCACGACTTCTTCGCCGGCTACTGCTCGAAGAACAACGTCATCTATACTCTCGACACCGGTCACTACGAGCAGACAGAAAACGTGAGCGACATGGTGGCATCACTGCTCCTCTTCGTTCCCGAACTGATGCTCCACGTGAGCCGCCCCGTGCGCTGGGACTCCGACCACGTGACCATCATGAACGACCAGACGCTCGACCTCTTCAAAGAACTTGTTCGCGCCGACGCACTCCATCGTGCACATGTCGGCCTCGACTATTTCGATGCTTCCATCAACCGCATCGGTGCCTATATCATCGGCGTACGTGCCACTCAGCGTTGCCTGCTCTCTGCTCTCCTCGAGCCAATCAAGCAGCTGCGACAGTATGAGGCAGCCGACCAGGGATTCCAGCGACTGGCACTGCTCGAAGAGGCAAAGTCGATGCCTATGGGAGCCGTGTTCGACTATTTCTGCATGAAGAACAACGTGCCAGTGGGCACCGACTACATGGCAGAGGTAGAACGCTACGAGCGCGAAGAACTCTCGAAGAGAAACTAAGATAGGATGAATGTTAAAACGTTAAAAATTAAACGTTGACAGATAAAAGGTTAAAAGGTCTATGATCATCTGTTATGCATCTGGCCTTTTAACCTTTTTACATGAAAAATCCGCGAGTTCGCAGATTTTATTTCCATACTACGCCCAGATTGTCTAACTTTGACTGGAAATAATACATATCACACCAATGAGCAAGATAAAAATACGCAGCAAAGAAAACCTGGTCTATCTGGTCATCTGGGCCATTCTCTTCGTCACCCCCGTCATCAGTTTCTATCTCCGTAACGACGAAGCCCCCGTCGGTGTACACGGATGGCGCGAAGTGTTAGGCGTATGGAGGGTATATCTGCCCCTGCTCATCATATTCATCATCCACAATGTGCTCCTTGCACCGCTCCTCATCTATCGACGGAAAACACCACTCTACATCCTATTCACCCTCTGCATCGTCGGAGCCTTTATCGCCCTGCAATGCTCGCACCGGCCAGCCGCGCCGCCATATAACGGCGAACCTCACACGACAGCCGTCGCGCAGCATGCCCCTCCCATCGATGCCAACATGCCGCCACCACCAGATAAGCCGCGCGGCATAGACGACATCGGAAAACGACCACCACTCATATGGGGACAGCACGACATAGTGAACGTGATATTCCTCATCATGCTGCTCGCGATAAACCTCGGGATAAAAAACTTCTTCAAGACCGAGGAAGAACTCCGCAATATGCACGAGCTGGAAAAGGAAAACATACGTCAGGAGCTCAACATGCTGAAGTATCAGATCAACCCGCACTTCCTCATGAACACCCTGAACAATATTCACGCCCTGGTGGACATCAACCCCGACGGAGCGAAGGAAAGCATCGTGGAGCTGTCGAAGATCATGAGATACATCCTCTATAAAGACGACGAGGGCTACATCAGTCTCGACCGCGAAGTGAAATTCCTGAACCACTACATCCACCTCATGCGCATCCGCTATGCCGACAGCGTAGCCATCACAACGTCGTTCCCCGCAACTCTCCCCAACCGTAACATACCCTCGCTGCTGCTTATCTCGTTTGTGGAAAACGCCTTCAAGCATGGCATCAGCTATCGCCTGCCATCGTTCGTCGATATAGCCATCACCGCCGACGACGACCGCATGACTTTCACTTGCCGCAACAGCAACCACAGCACAGCAGGAGAGAACAAAGGAGGCATCGGACTTGCAAACGTGAAACGCCGGCTCGACATCCTCTATCCGAACAACCACACCCTTCTCATCGACGACAATGGCGAGACCTACAGCGTAAGACTCGAAATGCCATTAACAGTCTCCTAACCCCACTTCGTTTTTCGTTATCGTTAATTATGAACTCTGAACTATGAACTCTGAACTAAATAAGCTTCCCGTCTTAGCCATCGACGACGAGCCTCTCGCACTGCAGCAGCTCGCCACATACATTGAGAAAGTACCGTTCCTGCAGCTCTGCGCGCAGTGTCACAGCGCCCTCGACGCACAACAGATAATGGAGACGACGCCCATCGCAGCCATCTTCATCGACATCAACATGCCCGACCTCAACGGACTGCAGTTCATCCGCACACTCAGCAATCCACCTATAATCGTACTCACTACGGCCTACTCCGAGTATGCCATTGAAGGATACAAAGTCTCTGCCGTAGACTATCTGCTCAAGCCCTTCAGCTTCGATGAGTTCTACACCGCAGCACTGAAGGTGAAGAAAGAGTACGAAAAGACAATGACGATATACGATAACGTTAACGATAACGCTAACGAAAACGGGAACGTTAACGATAACGATAACGAAGACCCTCTCCAGGGGAACCAACGGTCGCTATTCCAAGCAGAGCAAAGTAGGGACGAGTTGTTGAGCGTATGCGAAAAAAGCAACAGGGAGGGCTCCTCTCTCTTCGTCAAGACCGAACATCGGCTCGTGCGCATCGCCATTGACAACATTCTCTACATAGAAGGCCTCAGCGAATATGTGAAAATCCACTTCATCGACGGCCAGCGCCCACTCACCGTGCTCGTCAGCATGAGGAAGATGGAAGAGCACCTCGCCTCGCCAGAAGGACACGGAGGATTCATGCGCATACACCGCTCAACGATAGTCAACCTGAACGCCATCACTGAGGTGAACAAGAACCGCGTCGTCCTACTTGACAAGGAATACCTTCCCATCGGTGACCTCTACCGCGACGCCCTCCGCCGCTACCTCGACAGCCATACACTGAGCAAATAGCTGGCATGGGGCAGTACATGGGCTTTGTACTCCGAGTACATGAACGCCCGACTCCGAGTACATGAATGCCCGACTCCGGGTACATGGGCTTTGTACTGACGGCGATTGTGGCCGGCAGTGGCGTCAAAGGAAAACAGCCCCCGCAGCAATTTGGTTCTGCGGAGGCTGTTTTTTAATGATAACGAATAACGATAACAATAACGAAAGACGAATTAACGATAAAGTTAACGTTTACGAGAACATTGCTTTTTACCTTTAATCTTTTTACTTTTAACCTTCTACCTTTTAGCTTACCACATTCCTCCGGAGCCATATTGCGTTGCCTTGGCGGTCTTCGATGTGCTGCCGAGTGTGATGGTGTATGTAGTGCCGGATATCATTCCGGGTGCTGTGGCGATGATGTTGCCGTTGGAGTAGGAATAGGCTGGCATGGTGAATGTGGCCAGCGTGGTGGTTCCGTTCTTGAGTGTGACGGTGCTGCCGGCGCTGGCTGTGCCGCTGGTGGTGATGTAGGGCTGTGTGGACTGCGACGTTGTGGGATGGGAGTTGTTGCCTCCGATGCCAAATACCTGGCCGCCGGTGAAGTATACGGTCTTCCCTCCTTCTTCGTTGGCATCGAGTCCGCATTCGGGTGACTTTGTCCCATAGGCCACTACTGTGCCGCCTGAGATGCGTATGTTGCCGTTGGCGTCGAGTCCGTCGCCGGTCTTATTGCCACCTCCTCCGCCGCCTGGTCCCCAGCCGCCGCCTCCGCCGGAGGATGTTGCCTTGGTGCCTGTGGCGATGGCATAGACGGTGCCGCCGGAGATGGTGATGTCGTTGGTGCAGTTGATGCCGTCGTCGGAGTGTGAGATGCCTGTGACGGTGCCGCCGCTGACGGTAAGGGTGCCTTTGCTTTCGATGGACTCATGATAGTCTGACTCTGCCTTTATGGTGCCGCCGCTGATGGTGATGCTGGTGTCGGCTTTGATTCCTTTGGCTGCTTTGGAGTAGGTGCCGCCTTTGTTGTAGTTGGTGCCGGTGACGGTGGCTGTCACGGTGCCGTCGGTTATCTCGAGGGTGGTATCTGAGGAGATGCCTTTTCCGCCTTGTCCGCTGCTGACGGTCTGTGTGGTTCCGCCGCTGATGAGGATTGATCCACCTTTGAGTCCTGCGCATCCTGAGAGGTAGGTTCCGCTTCCGCAGTAGCCTCCTGAGGTGGTGGTGCTGACTTTGCCTCCGCTGATGGTGAGTCGTCCGTCGGCTTTTATTCCTTTGCTTCCGGCGCCGGTGGTGGTGACGGTGATGTCGGCGGCATCGCTGATGGTCACTTCGAGGTCGGCTTTCAGTCCGCCGGCCTTGCGCAGTGAGGCTCCGCTGCCGTAGTAGGTGCCTGTGGACTTGGCAATGATGGTGCCGCCGGAGATAGTGAGGTAGCCGTCGCTATTCACTACGCGGCTTCCTGCTCCTGAGGCTGAGAGGTTCATCTCGCCGCCGGTTATTTCTATGCCGATGCCGCTCTTAAGGCATGCTGCGTAGGCTATGTCGGTGGCGTCGGAGGTGTCGGGGGCTCCGTTGGCAGCGAGGGTGATGGTGCCTCCGGAGATGAGGAGTGTGGAGTCGCACTTTATGGCTTTGGCGCCTACTGCGGTGACGGTGGCTGTGAGCGTACCGCCACGGATGATGACTTTGCCGTCGTCGGCATCTCCTTTCCCGTCCATCGCCACGGCTATTCCATCGTCGCCGATGTTCTTCAGTTCTATGGTGCCGCCGTTCATCTGGAAGTATTGGTTCACGTTGAAGGCGTCGCCTACGCTCTTGAGCACGTTGATGGTGCCGACGGTCTTTTTCACCTCGACGTATTCGTCGCCCCAGAAGGCGTGCTTGGTGTTGCCGGTGATGTTGAGTGTGCCGCCGCCTTTGAACTCGGTGTGACCGTTCACCATGAGGCATCCTTTCTGGTCGCCGCTGGTGCCGTCGGCGAGGGTGTTGACAGTGCCGTCGGCGAGGGTGATGCTGATGCGCTTACCGTCGTCGATGCGGATGGCATAGCCGTCGGCATTGGTGAGGCTGAGGCCGTTGAGGATGAACGATGCTTTGAGTTCTCCGTCCATGTAGAACGACCCATCAGTGGTGGTGCCGGAGAGGGTGTAGGTTATCTCGTCGGCCTGTGCCGCACCTTGCACGATGCTCACGTCGGCTCCCACGGCCACGACATCGAGGTTTTTCATCACGTTGCCTGCCACGGTGACGGCGGCCGCAGAGCCGGAGTAGCTGACGGCGACGGTGTTGTCGGTCACGGCTGTTGCGTCGACATACATATTATCTATATCGCTTATTTTGAATGTCTTACCCATGATGGTGAGGGTGGTGCCGTCGGTGTATGTCATATCGCCGGCTTGTGAGGCTGGCACTTGGTATGTCACTTCGCCGACGACGACGTTGAGCGTCTGTGCCACGGCGGTGTGCATGGCGAAGAGTGCAGCCACGAGAGCTATGTATTTCTTCATTTTATTGCTATTTTAGTAGTCTTGTTTCCTTGTTTTATCACATATACGCCTGCTTTCAGTCGGCTTTTTGCGCTGTCGATGTCAGCGAAGGTGCCGAAGGCGATGCCCGAGAGCGAAAAGACTTCCACGGTGGAGCGGCTGTTGCCGGCTGTCACCTCGTCGATGCCGGTGGGCTCGTCGGTGAAGTACATCTTTGTGAGGTCGCTGAGAGGGAAGGAGGTGGTGCCGTCGGCATTTGTGCAGACGAGTTGTCCCTCCTGGAACACAATCTTCAGGTCGCCGACCGAGACGGTCTGGTCGACGCCGTTGCTACGGGTGAAGGCGAGGTAGTTGTATTCGAAGCCGTCGGCTGCGACGTTCATGGAACATACTACTGCCGTGATGATCAGAATTATCTTCTTCATTTTCTTTCCATTTATAGATGTTGATTCAAATGCAAATATACGGTTACTCGCCTGGCTGCGGAAAAAAAATCAGCAAGCAGGCGAGTTTTTTAAGCGAAACCGACGTAGCGGCTAATATTGCAGTATCATCCAGCGTGATGTGCGTTTATATGTCTGCCATCCTGGGCTGACGATGAGTTCCCGGTCGGCGTCAACGGCTTTTGAGTTGGCGCTATAACTGAAGATGCGTCCTCCGCTTATGATGATATCTTCGTCGCATTTCAGCGCTTTCGGAGCGCCGAGGGCTTTCTCTCCTAGTGCCACGGCAGAGAGTTGTCCGCCGCTGATGGTGATGGTCTTTGTGGCGTTGATGCACTTGCCTCCCATGCCTGTGCTCTTCATGCAGAGGGTGCCGGCTGTCATGGTGAATGTGCTGTCGCATTTCACTGCGGCGCATGTGCTTGTGTCGCCTTCTTCGATCAGGCTCTGACCGGTGGTGATGATGGTGGTGCGTCCGCCGCTGACGTTGACGAATGCTTCGGAGTTGATGCCCTTGGATGCCGTGCCGCTGACCTCAACGTTTATCACACTGCCGCGTATGTCGATGCCGTCGTTTGCCTTAATGCCGTGTCCGGCGGTGGTGGTGGCGTATATCTTGCTGCCTGGACGGAAGATGATGTAGTCGTCGGAGGCTATGGCGTGGCGGTGATGTCCGTTGACATTGAGCGTTCCTGAGCCGCTGACGACGATCTGTCCTTCGCTGAAGAAGGCGCCTTTCTCGTCTTCGGTGTTAGTGGTGGAGTAGTTGTTGCCGTCGGTGAGTGAGTTTACGGTTCCGGGAGCGAGCTGCAGGTAGAGGTGCTTGCTCGACTGATTGTTGATGGCGGCACCGGTGGGATTGGTCAGGGTGACGCCGTTGAGGGTGAGGAGGTACTTGTTTGTGCTGTAGATTTTGAGTCCTCCGTCGGTGGATGTTCCGCTTACGATGTACTCCACTTCGCTTGTGTAGGAGTCGATTGTCACGTGGGCTCCGCTGATCAGCACGTCGATGTCGTCGAGGTCGCCGCTCACCATGGCTGTCGTGCCATTGAAGACGACGTCGACCTTGTGGGTGAACTGGTTGTTTTCCGTGTAGTCGTCGTCGCTGGGGTCGATTGTCTCTGCGGGCTCTGCGAGGTCGGAGTAGTCGAGGCTGATTTCCTCTACGTCGACGTTTTCCCACTCTTCTATTACTGGCATGAGGTCGGAGTCGTCGCTTATGCATCCTGCCAAGGAGAAGGCGAGGAGCATGATATATAGCTTAGTATGTTTCATCAGAATTTGTATTTATACCCCAGTCCGAGGATGTGTCTGTTTGGTGTGTCGTCGTTGATTATCTGTTGGTAGCGATAGAAGACGTCGAAGGTATGGATTTTCTTTATTTTATATTCTGCTCCGACGGTGTATCTCACTTTATCCAGTTTGGAGTCGTTGAATACTTCTACGCTTGCATATGGCCGGATTTTACACTTTGGGATGTCGTACTCTGCCGTCAGCCGTGATCGCATGAGGTGCTTGCCTTTGCCCTTTATGGGTGTGTCTTCCCATTTTGCGTTGTCGAAGTCGTAGCGTGTGGTCATCTTCTCAGGGCGATATGTGTATTGCCACCGTTCTCTGAGCGAGAGTTCTATTCGTCCGAACTTCTTGCTTCCGGTGACGTTTACGAGCACTCGGTGGCTGCTTGCCCAGCACGATGGTCGCCAGTTGTTGTAGCCGCCGTCGTCGTTGTAGCTGAGTTTTTCGGGCTCGTTGTCGATCATGTACATATACCCCAGCGCCACTTTGAGCCATTTCACCGGCTTATAGTTGATGTCTGCCTCAAAGTTCCAGCAGTCGGCAGTGCGTGAGTTGTTGCGGGAGCGGAACTCCACTTCTCCCTTCGCACTCCATTTCTTGTCTATTTTCTTCTCTACGTTTACGGTTGTCCATATACCGAAGTCGTCGCTCTGTGCATGTGCCAGCAGCGGGCAGAGGAGCATGAGAGTTATGATTGTCTTTTTCATTTTGCGATTATAGTTCGTCGTTCACCTCGGAGAGGTCGGCGCGTTGGAGTTTTATCTTGTTGTTGACGGTGTTTGTCAGTTCGTCGCCCGAGGCCTGGTAGGTGATTTTCAATACTGCCATGTCGCGCAGGAAGTCGATTGCTCCCACTTCCACTTTTTCTATCTTCAGCCCTGTGCGCTCCTCGAGGTCGGCAATGAGTTCGCTGCGTCGCTCGGGGGTTATCAGGGCTATGCGGTCGTATTGTATTATCTTTGTGGCCTCTGTTTTCAGCACACGTTCGAAGAGCCAGATGGCTGCAATGACGATGATGTTCGTGAGCAGGAGTTCGGCGAGCGACATTGTTGCGCCGAGGGCGTTGACTACAGAGAGGCAGATGATCACGAAGAGGTATGTCATTTCGCGCACGGGCATGGTGTCGGTGCGATATCGCATGATGCTGAAGATGCCGAAGAGGCCTATGCCGATACCCATGCTCGTCTTGCCTTTCATGTCTTCCATCACGAATATCATGAAGAAGACGAGGAAGAAGATGGCGATGGAGATGAGCATGTAGGTGAAATAGAAATCGCGCCGATGGCTCTTTCTGAAGTAGAGCCGGTCGACAATTATCCAGTTCACTATCAAGCAGATAAAGAACCGAAACAGCATACCGCCGAAATCAGATGAAAGTGTCAGTTCAAACATTGTCTGTTGCTTTTTATTTGGTTGTTTTTATTTTCTTAATCCGAGAGTCGTCACCCATTGGCTTTCATCCGCCACCCATCACCTCAGCCTGCAGCCGGTCATCACTTCCACTTCGATTATCTTCCTCTTGAAGCGGTTCACCTGCAGTCCGTCGTTTGTCATGACCGATCCCATGCAGTACTTGCTGAAGCCGTGGGGATGGATTCTGAGGTCGAGCAGCATGTCGAGCACCGGCGAGGGACAGTGGCCGTCGCGCTTCAGCTCGATGATCACCAGGTCGCCCACGTCGCGCCTGACGCCAGTCACGAGATTGCTGAAGCGCAGGTTGAGGTCTATCGTCAGCCGCTCCGTCTTTCCGCGGTTCACGAGAGTGATGCGCTCGAAGTGGTTGCTGAGTGCCGGCCGGAGCGTGGCGATGCCGTAGCGCAGATGCTTCTGGAGAAACTCGCGCTCCTCGTCACTGGCCATCGACATATCCTCCACGGCCATGCGCTTCTTCTTCGTCCGACCGTGGTTGTTCTTCGTCTTCACCTCCATGAACTGCAGCCCAGAGCTGTCGTAGGTACGGAAGCGGAGCTTCTGCCGACCGGTGTGGCCGGTCTGGTGGACGTAGAACATGTCGTAGTCGGTAGTGTCGAAATAGATTGTGCTGTATCCCGACAGCCGCTGACCGTCGGTCTGCTGAGCGTAATACTCCTGCCGGGCCATCAGGAGCAACTGCTCCACCCTCTCGCGCGTAGTCACGAATTTCGTATCTATGCGATTCATAAGCTTGATGCCGCTCATCTCCTCGAGAGTAATAGGGGCAAAGCTGCTGAGAATGGAGTCGATCTTACTCATACAGGATTACGACGGCAAATATAGCATTTTTTGTTCTTAAAACACAAAAAAATCAGTAAAAACAGCTTTTTAACCCACAAATTGTAATAAAAACGACACATTCTGTCCGCCATTGTGCAGTCATCTGCAAGTGTAAACTCCAAGGTTCAGACGCAGTACATAGGCTTTGCACTCCAAGTACATGGCCGTTGTACTCCAAGTACATGGTTCTTGTACTCCGAGTACAAAGCCCATGTACTGCCGCCAAACGAAACTGCCAGTCCTGCAGCGGCTTTCCTCTGGCAGCCACAGGATAAAAAGTCTGTTTCATCGCAAAAAAACCATATTCTTCTCTGAAATGCGGAATAAAATAGCTACTTTTGCCTCCCGATACGAACATTATATAAAAAGATGAAAGACAAAAGCATAAACGGCCACGTTGCCATCATCGTTGCAAACGTGATCTTCGGCCTTGGCGTGCCGGCCACGAAACTGTTGCTCGACAAGTGGGTCACACCGATGACCTACATGGCTATGCGCTGCATCGGCGCAGCACTGATATTCTGGGCCATCGCAATGTTTCTCCCGAAGGAGAAGGTAGAGCGCAAAGACCTGCTCGTGATCATCCTCGGCGGCCTGTTGGGGTTTGTCATATCGCAGACACTCACCGCCTGGTCGCTCAACTACACAAGCCCCGTCTACTACTCCCTCATCGCCACGCTCACCCCCATCGCCGTGCTCATCCTCGCCGTGCCCATCCTCGGAGAGAAGGCATCGGCCACGAAGCTGCTAGGAGTAGTGCTCGGCATCGCCGGAGCAGCCCTCATGGTGGTGCTCAAGTGGCAGTCGGAGGCAGGGAAGAACGACCTGCTGGGCATCTTCCTGGCACTGATGAGCCTCCTCACGTGGGCCGTCTACCTGATAATCACGCGAAAAGTGTCGGAGAAATACAGTCCCGTCACACAGATGAAGTGGGTGTTCCTCGTGTCTACCATCGCCGTGCTGCCCTTTGCGTGGAAGGAGTTTCCACAGACAGCACTGTTTTCCAGCCCGCTCTCCTCGGCATCGATGGAAGGCATAGCACTCATGGCATTCATCGTCGTCTTCGCCACCGTGCTGGGCTACTTCATGATTCCCTACGCCATGAAATACCTGCAAGCCACCACCGTGAGCGTCTACACCAACCTGCAGCCCGTCGTGGCCTCGCTCGTGGCAATAGCCATCGGGCAGGACATACTCACGTGGGACAAGCCCGTGGCAGCCATACTGGTGCTACTCGGAGCATGGCTGGTGACAAGAAAGAAATAAAAAAAGGAGAGCTTCATGCTCTCCTTTTCCTATTTTCCAAACGCCGACAGCATCGGCCTTCCTACCCACACCTGCGGCATCTTCAGCCCCAGGATGTAAGCCACCGTGGCAGGCACGTCGTATTGCATCATCGCATCGGTAATCTCGAAGCCTTTCTTGACGCCCTTTCCGTAGACGATAAACGGCGACAGCATCTCGTCGAGCGTCATTCCGCCGTGGCCTTTGCCTATACCACCATGGTCGGCTGTGAGCACAAAGATGGTGTCGTCGAAGATTCCGGCCTCCTTCACAGCCTCGACGATACGGGCGATACAACGGTCGAGGACAGTCTCGAAGGAATAGTATTCGTCGGTATACCATCCGAAATTGTGCCCCCTGCTGTCGAGTCCCCCGAAATAGAGGGCAAAGAGGGTGGGCTTATGCTGCTTGATGTAGTCGGCAGCTTTTTTCGTATATAAGACGGGATCGTCAGCCTCTCCGCTGCTCTCCTTGCCATATCCCCCGTGGAAATAGAACATCACATCGTCGACGGCGAGCGTGTCGATCACATACTTGATGCCGTCCCAGTCGAACTGTGCCGCCGTCTTGGCAGCCGGACGCTGCTCCTTGAGGATAGAGAAGATCGTGGGGAAGATGCCGTGATCGTTCACCACCGACGATGGTATCTCGGGCACCTGAGTGTTCCATTTCGTGTATCCATGGCTCTCAGTGCCGGCCCCCATGAAGTTAGAGGCCCAGTTGATTGCCGATGCCGAGGGCAGCACAGAGCGCTTCTTCAGCGTGTAGCTGCCGTTTTTCATCAGCTCGCCCTTCACTGTCGGCATCACAGCGTCGGCCATACTCTTCGAGGCCCAGCCGTCGATACCGATCATTATCACGTGTTTCGCCTTTGCCTTCTGCTTCGCCTGGAGCGAAGAGGGCATCGCCACAGCCACAACGAGGACTGCAAAAAGAATCGAAAGGGTTTTCTTCATCTTTCTCATAATGCTATCGATTTAAAGTTCTACAATGGTTTTCTCCTCAAAAAAGAAAGGGAATTCCTGCGAATTCCCTGCTTCTATAGTGTTCCGCACTGGGTTCGAACCAGTGACCTCCGCCCTGTCAAGGCGGCGCTCTAAACCAACTGAGCTAGCGGAACAAGAGCGAAATGTGGGTGCAAAGGTAAGTAAAAAAATGTAGAATGAAGAATGTAGAATGAAGATTTTTTATTTCCGGAGGCAAAAAAACGTGTTTTTGACCGCCCGATGATACTTCATCACCTCCTTTCGGTCAGTGGGTCTCATCTTCGGTTCGACATGTCTCTACATTTTATGCTCTGCAATTTACGCTCTGCATTTTACATTTTACGCTTCAACAAGTACTCTGCTATCTGCACGGCATTTAGTGCTGCTCCCTTGCGTATCTGGTCGCCTGAGAGCCACAGTGTGATGCCGTTGGGGTTGCAGAGGTCGCGGCGTATGCGTCCGACGAACACATCATCCTTGCCTGCTGTATGGAGTGGCATGGGATAGACGAGCTCTGCGGGGTTGTCTTGCAGCGTGCATCCCGGTGCCTGGCTTATAGCGCGGCGCACGTCGGCAAGCTCCAGAGGCTCTTCGGTCTCTATCCACACGCTCTCGGAGTGGCTGCGCAGCGAGGAGACGCGCACGCAGGTGGCAGAGCACATGACGTCGGAGTGCATAATCTTGCGTGTCTCGTTGTACATCTTCATTTCCTCCTTGGTGTAGCCGTTGTCGGTGAACACATCGATCTGCGGTATGACGTTATACGCCAGCTGGTGCGGGAATTTCTTCACCGTTGGCTCCTTGCCTGCTACCAGTTCGGCATACTGCTGCTCGAGCTCGGCCATGGCGGCGGCGCCGGCACCGCTTGCGCTCTGATAGCTCGCAACGTGGATGCGGCGGATGTGGCTCAGCTTTTCGATGGGCTGCAGCACGACAACCATCATTATCGTCGTGCAGTTGGGGTTGGCAATGATGTTTCTGGGACGCGTGAGGGCGTCCTCGGCGTTACACTCGGGCACTACGAGGGGCACGTCGGCGTCCATGCGGAACGCGCTCGAGTTGTCGATCATCACCGTCCCGTGCTTCGTTATCGTCTCGGCAAACTCCTTCGATGTGCCGCCGCCTGCCGACACAAAGGCGTAGTCCACGCCTCGGAAGTCGTCGTTATGCTGAAGGAGGCGCACCGTGAGCTCCTCGCCACGGAACACATACTTGCGTCCAGCCGACCGCTCCGACCCAAACAAAAGAAGTTCATCTACTGGGAAATTGCGCTCCTCGAGAATGCGCAGGAGTTCCTGACCAACAGCGCCGCTGGCGCCTACTATTGCAGCTTTCATATTCTGTATTTTTAAATAAGTTGATAAGCCGGCGAGGATGTGCATTTAACTTTATCCTTGCTCGTGCGGTGCAAAATTACATATTTTCCAGTGATAAACCGCCACATCTGTACCATTTTTATTCAAATGATATACTATCAACGTCTGATAGCGATACTATCAACGTCTGACAGCGATACTATCAACGCCTGATAGCGATACTATCAAAGCCTGACAGCGACACTATCAAGGCTTGATAGTGGCGGAAGGGGAAAATATAGGAAGTGAAAACACAAAAAGTTGGTTGCGACAAGCCATTTCTGAAAAGAAATGAGTAATTTTGCACCATGAGGCTTGCTGCCCATCCAAACAGCAGCAGCCATCGACTGTTCTGCCTATGCTTCATATAGCCAATTATTTCCCTATTGCCAACCCCACGCTGATATTCTTCGTGGTGCTGATCGTGATACTGCTTGCCCCCATCGTGATGGGTAAGCTGCGCATCCCTCATATCATCGGCATGGTGCTGGCGGGCGTGGCGCTGGGCAGGTATGGACTGAACATTCTGGAGCGCGACGACTCGTTCGAGCTGTTCGGACGTGTGGGTCTCTACTACATCATGTTCCTCGCCTCGCTGGAGATGGACATGGAGGGACTCCGGAAGAGCATCGGGCGCGTGACGGTGTTCGGACTGCTCTCGGCGATGGTGCCGATGGTGCTGACGTTCTGGATATCGCGATCTGTGCTGGGCTACAGCCCCGAGAGCTCGATGCTGCTGGGATGCATAATGGCGTCGAACACCCTGATAGCCTACCCCATCGTGAGCCGCTACGGGCTCGGAACGAAGCAGAGCGTGGCAATGAGCGTGGGAGCAACGCTCATCTCGCTGTCCCTCGCACTCATTCTGCTGGCCGCCCTCGTAGAGAGAAACAAGGGCGGAGGGGGCGTCGTCTTCTGGATGATGTTCTTACTGAAGATAGCAGCATTCTGCACGGCAATGGTGTTCTTCATCCCCCGACTGACGCGGTGGTTCCTGCGACGGTACTCCGATGCCGTGATGCAGTTCATCTTCATCATGGCCGTGATGTTCCTCAGCGCAGCCCTGAGCGAGATAGTAGGGCTGGAAGGCATCTTCGGAGCATTCCTCGCCGGACTGATACTGAACCGCTACATCCCTCGCCTCTCGGCACTCATGGGAAGAATAGAATTCATCGGCAACGCACTGTTCATCCCCTATTTCCTCATCGGCGTGGGCATGCTCATCAACGTCGGCGTGCTCTTCCACGGATGGCACATCGTGTGGGTGGTGATAGTCACCGTCTTCTGCGGAACAGCAGGCAAAGCCGTGGCCGCCTACCTCTCGGGATTCCTCTACCAGATGCCGATGCGCGACCGCCACATGATGTTCGGCCTCACGTCGGCACACGCCGCAGGAGCAATAGCAATGGTGACGGTGGGAATAGGAATGAAGACCGCCTCGGGCGACATGCTCGTCGACGACGACATGATAAATGGAGTGGTGGTGATGATACTCTTCACGTGCATCATATCTACCATCATCACCGAGAAGGCCGCAGGGCAGATCACCCTCCACGATGCCGAGATAAGCGACGAAGACAGTGGCGACGACGACGAGAAGATAATAATCCCGATGAAATATCCGGAATACGCCGAACGGCTGGTAAGCCTCGCCATCCTCACACGCAACGAAAAGCTCGAAAGGGCAATAGTGGGACTCAACGTCGTCTACGACGACCAGCAGATGCGAGTAAACCAGGCAGCGGGAGCACGACTGCTCGACGACATGAGCCGGGTGGCAGCAGCAGCCAACGTGAGAATGCAGACGCAAGTGAGAGTAGCCGCAAACATCGCAAACGGAATAAAACACGCATTCAAGGAGTTCCGTGCAAGCGAGATAATCATCGGACTACACACCCACAAAGAAGTGTCGACAAAATTCTGGGGAGAATTCCACCAAAGCCTCTTCAACGGCCTCAACCGCCAGATAATGATGGCGCGACTCATGCAACCGCTCGCCACAATCCGACGGATACAAGTGGCCGTGCCCTCAAGAGCACAGTTCGAACCAGGCTTCTACCGATGGCTCGAACGACTCGACCGGCTGGCAGCCAACCTCGACTGCCGCATCCTCTTCCACGGACGCAACGACACACTGCAACTCATAGCACAGTACACACGCAACCGACACCCCGACGTGAGAGCCGACTTCCAAGAGATGAACCACTGGAACGAACTCCCACGGCTCGCATCGACCATCGCACACGACCACCTCTTCGTCGTCGTAACAGCACGAAAAGGCACCGTCTCCTACAAAGCAGCACTCGACCGACTGCCCGACGAACTCACACAGTTCTTCTCAGGAACAAACCTCATGATCGTATTCCCCGACCAGTACGGCGACCTCATGGACAACATGACCTTCGCACAACCGCAACACACCGAGGACGGCAGCGCCTACGAGGCAATCAGAAAACTCATATTCAGAAAGTAATGCATAATGCATAATTAACGAAAGGTGTGGAGTGAGAAGAATATTATGAATTATGCATTATGAATTATGCATTACACAAAGATGATAGAAATAAACGACATACGGAAAAGCTTCGGCCAGCTCGAAGTGCTCAAAGGCATCACGATGAACGTAGAACGCGGAGAGATAGTTAGCATCGTCGGACCAAGCGGCGCCGGCAAGACCACGTTGCTGCAGATCATAGGAACCCTCGACCGCCCCGACTCAGGCTCGGTCGTCATCGACGGCACCGACGTAAGCACACTCGGCGACAAACGACTGTCGGCATTCAGAGGACAGAACATCGGATTCATCTTCCAGTTCCACCAACTGCTGCCAGAGTTCACAGCCACCGAAAACATCATGATGCCCGCACTCATAGCAGGTCGCTCCCGAAAAGAAGCGCGACAGAAAGCCGACGAGCTGCTCTCGTTCATGGGGCTCAGCGACCGTGCAACACACAAACCGGCACAGCTGTCGGGAGGAGAAAAGCAACGCATCGCCGTAGCACGAGCACTCGTCAACAATCCCGCTGTGGTCCTTGCCGACGAACCGTCGGGAAGCCTCGACTCCAAAAACAAGCAGGAACTGCATCAACTCTTCTTCGACCTCAGGGAAAAACTCGGACAGACATTCGTCATCGTCACACACGACGAAGAGCTGGCAAGCATCACCGATCGCACGATACACCTCCGCGACGGCATGATCGAAATTTAAAGATGCCCAAAACACCCAGAGCATCCAGATTACTCCGACGACCACTTTGTCTACGACTACTCCGACCTCTCCGACAACTCCTGTTACACATAAAAAAGAAAGGAAATGAAACTCAAGCTTGGCGACTGGAACCGCATGAAGATACTCAAGCGCGTCGACTTCGGCCTGTATCTCGATGCCGGCAACGAAGGACGCATCCTCCTGCCCAACCGTTACGTCACCCCCGACATGAAACGCGGAGGAGAAATCGACGTCTTCCTCTATCTCGACCAGGAAGAACGCCCCGTGGCAACAACAGAGACGCCGCTGGCAAAGGTGGGCGACTTCGCCTGCCTGGAATGCGTATGGGTGAATGAATACGGCGCATTCCTCGATTGGGGATTGATGAAAAACATCTTCTGCCCGTTCCATGAGCAGAAAAAGAGGATGGAAATCGGACACCGATATATCGTCTACATATATATCGACGACGAGAGCTACCGCATCGTGGCCTCGGCAAAGGTCGACAAATTCTTCAGCCACGAGATGCCGCAATACGAGAAAGGCGAAAAAGTGAGCGGACTCATACGACAGAAGACCGACGTCGGATTCAAGGTAATAGTGGACAACATGTACCACGGGATGGTGTACGACAACGAGATTTACCGTCCTCTGACGACCGGCAACCGGGTGGAGTGCTATGTGAAGGAGGTGAGAGTCGACAAGAAAATCGACCTCTCGCTGCAGCCCATAGGTCACCAGCACACGGAAGAGTTTGCCGAAGAACTGCTCAGCTATCTCCACACTCACGACGGTATCTGCCCGCTGGGCGACAAGAGTGAGGCGGAAGACATAAAGAAAGTGTTCGGCGTGAGTAAGAAGGCTTTCAAACGAGCCGTCGGCGATCTTTATAAACGCCGTCTCATCACCATCGAACCCCTGAGCATAAGACTGATATAGAAACAAAATCCGGCCGATAATCAGAAATGACTATCGGCCGGAATCTTTTTTGTATGTATCACCAATTCTTTAGAACTCAGCGTTCTTCGGAGTACGCGGGAACGGAATGACGTCGCGGATATTCTGCATTCCCGTTACGAACAGGATCTGGCGCTCGAAGCCAAGACCGAATCCGGCATGAGGGCAAGAACCATACTTGCGGGTGTCGAGATACCACCACAGATGGGTCATATCCATCTGTCTGCGGTCGATCTCTGCCATCAGCTTGTCATAGCTCTCCTCACGCACAGATCCTCCGATAATCTCGCCAATCTGCGGGAACAGCACATCGGTGCCTTGCATCGTCGGCCCGGGAGCCACAGCGCCTTTGTAGCCAACGGAGCCTCCGTCGGCTGTCTCTTTGTTCTGCTTCATGTAGAACGACTTGAATTCGCGTGGATAGTCGGTCATTATGACGGGCTTCTTGAAATGCTCTTCCACGAGATAGCGTTCGTGCTCCGCAGCCAGGTCGTCGCCCCAGTTGCAGGGGAACTCAAACTTCTTTCCGCCTTTGATTGCATCTTGCAGAATCTGGATGCCTTCTGTATATGGCAGACGCACGAAGGTGTCCTTCAGAACTCCCTCAAGTCGCTCGACCAGGGTCTTGTCTATCATCTTGTTGAGGAACTCGAGGTCGTCCTTGCAGTTGTCGAGGGCCCAGCGCACGCAGTATTTTATGAAGTCTTCCTCCAGGTCCATGAGTTCTTCCTGATCGAGGAATGCCACTTCCGGCTCAATCATCCAGAACTCGGCAAGGTGTCGCGGAGTGTTGCTGTTCTCGGCACGGAACGTCGGTCCGAACGTGTAGATGGCTCCCAGTGCCGTTGCTCCGAGTTCGCCTTCGAGCTGTCCGCTGACGGTCAGCGAGGTCTGCTCGCCGAAAAAGTCGTCGTCGTAGATGATCTTTCCCTGCTCGTCTTTTTTCAGGTCGTAGAGGTTTTTGGTGGTCACCTGGAACATGTTTCCTGCTCCTTCACAGTCGCTTGCCGTGATGAGGGGCGTATGGAAATAGAAGAATCCGTGGTCGTGGAAGTACTTATGGATGGCGATTGCCATGTTGTGGCGTATGCGCATCACGGCTCCAAAGGTGTTTGTACGCAGTCGGAGGTGTGCATATTGCCGCATGTATTCAAAGCTCTGGCCTTTTTTCTGCATCGGGTAGTCGGCGCCGCAAGTGCCGTAGAGTTCGATCTCGTGGCACTGTATCTCCGATGTCTGCCCTGCTCCGAGGCTCTCGACGAGTTCTCCCGTAGCGCTTATGCAGGCTCCGGTGGTGATTTGCTTGAGCAGTTCTTCGTCGAATTTCGACGGATCGACAACGATCTGAACATTCTTTATGGTGGAACCGTCGTTCAGTGCGATGAAGTCGACAGCCTTGCTACTGCGGTGAGTACGCACCCATCCCTTCACGTTGACGATTGTTCCGTAGTCGGTACATTGCAGTATGTCGACGACTTTCGTTCTTTTCATTTCTGTTCTCCTTATAGATTAATTTTTTGTTTTTGTTTATTCGAAGGCTCCCATTCTGAGCATCTCCACCTCTTTCTCTGTGAGGAATCGCCAGTCGCCTCGACGCAGATTCTTCTTCGTCAGTCCTGCGAACTGCACTCTGTCGAGCTTGACGACGCGGTATCCGAGGTGTTCGAATATGCGTCGGACGATGCGGTTCTTGCCGCTGTGGATCTCTATACCGACCTGACTCTTGTCGTTCTCGTCGGGATAGTCGATGGCGTCGGCGTGGATTTCACCGTCTTCGAGTTCGATACCTTCGGCGATGCGTTGCATGTCGTAGGCGGTGATGTTCTTGTCGAGGACCACGTGGTATACTTTCTTCTTAAGGAACTTCGGGTGTGTGAGCTTCGATGCGAGGTCGCCGTCGTTGGTCAGCAATAGCACTCCGGTGGTGTTGCGGTCGAGTCGTCCTACGGGGTAGATGCGCTCTGGGCAGATGCCTTTCACGAGATCCATCACTGTCTTGCGCTGCTGTGGGTCGTCGCTGGTCGTGACGCAGTCCTTCGGCTTGTTGAGGAGTACGTATACTTTCTTCTCGATGATGACCGGCTTGTCCTGGAAGCGTACTTCGTCGGTGCGGAGCACTTTTGTTCCGAGTTCTTTCACCACTTCGCCGTTGACGGTGACGACGCCTGCCTGTATGAATTCATCTGCTTCGCGTCGGCTGCATACTCCGGCGTTGGCGAGGAATTTGTTCAGTCGGAGGGGCACTGTAGGATCGATATAGTCTTCGCTGTAGTCGATGCGGCGTTTGAAGTTGGCTTTCGGGTTATGTGTGAAGTTCTGCCGTGGCTGGCGGAATCCTCCCTGCTGACGTGGCTGATATCCTGACCGTTGCTGGTAGTTCGGGCGTCCGTATCCCTGACGTGGCTGATAGCCTTCTTCGCCGCCGTTGTTATATCGAGGGCGGTATCCTTGTTGCTGTCGGGGCTGGTATCCCTGGCGTGGCTGATAGCCTTGGCGCTCATATCCCTGACGTGGCTGGTAGCCTTCTTCTTCGCTGTTGTTATAGCGTGGACGGTAGCCTTGTTGCTGACGTGGCTGGTATCCACCTTGTTCGTTGCCGTAGCGCTGGCGGTAGCCTTGCTGTGGGCGTGGCTGATAGCCGCCTTGCTGGTTGTAGTGTGGACGATATCCCTGCTGTCCGTCTTGCTGACGGTTCTGCAGTCCGCTTCCGAATCCTTCGGGGCGGAATCCTTCCTCACGCACGTAGGTGCGCTGAGTCTGGATGCGCGGACGTTGTGGGCGTCCGTCCTGACGAAATTGACGTTGGTAACTCGAAGGACGTTCTTGGTATCCTTCACGGTTCTCCGACTGCTGGTCGGCAGCTTGCTCCTGATTGTAGTTTTCGAATTCCTTTTCCATAAATGTCTGTGTTAATTATTGCCTCACGGCTATAAAATGAATAATGTCGATAGGTGTCACCTAATTTTCTTCTCTCTTTTTGTTTTCTTGGGTTTTGTAGTTCTTCTTTTTTCTGTTTTGTGTCTATCTTGCTTTTGGGTTCTACTTTAGGAATGTGCCGTGCTGTCGACGGCTTCGGCATCAGATTCCTGTATAATTATGAGGTGTGATTTTTTTGAGTTCGTCTTTTATACTTTCTTCTATATTGAGTGTGTCTATGAACTTGTGTATCGTCTGTTGTGTCATCCGCTGGTTGGTGCGTGTGAGTTCTTTGAGTGCTTCGTAGGGGTGTGGGTATCCTTCTCTGCGCAGGATGGTCTGTATGGCTTCTGCCACGACGGCCCATGTGTCGTCGAGGTCTTGGCTTATGCGTTCTTCGTTGAGGATCAGTTTACGCAGTCCTTTCAGCGTGCTTGTGATGGCAATGAGTGTATGTGCGAACGGCACTCCGACGTTTCTTATCACCGTGGAGTCGGTCAGGTCGCGTTGCAGTCGGCTGATGGGCAGTTTCTGTGCGAGGAAGGTGAGTGTGGCGTTTGCGAGTCCGAGGTTGCCTTCTGAGTTCTCGAAGTCGATGGGGTTCACCTTGTGGGGCATGGCGCTCGAGCCTACTTCGCCTTTCTTGATCTTCTGCTGGAAGTATCCCATCGAGATATATGTCCAGATGTCGCGGTCGAGGTCGATGAGTATGGTGTTCACTCGCTTCATGGCGTCGAAGAGCGAGGCCAGGTGGTCGTAGTTGCTTATCTGTGTGGTGTATTCCTCTCGCACGAGTCCGAGTTTTTCGCTGACGAACTTATTTCCGAATTCTCGCCAGTCTATGTCGGGATATGCCACGTGGTGGGCGTTGAAGTTGCCTGTTGCTCCGCCGAATTTCGCAGTCAGCTTGGCGGCCTTGAGGGTTGCCATCTGCTCGCGCAGGCGATAGACGAACACCATGATCTCTTTTCCCAGCCGCGTTGGCGAGGCGGGCTGCCCGTGGGTTTTGGCGAGCATGGGCACGTCGGCCCAGTCGTCGGCGTAGGCTGCGAGCTGCGCGATGAGCTCGTCCATGGCCGGCAGGTAGACATCGCGGAGAGCGTCTTTCAACGACAGGGGCACGCTCGTGTTGTTGATGTCCTGCGACGTGAGACCGAAGTGGATGAATTCCATGTACTTCTCATAGCCGCCCATCTGTCCGAGGCGTTCCTTGATGAAGTACTCCACTGCCTTCACGTCGTGGTTCGTCACGCTCTCTATCTCTTTCACGCGCTCTGCATCGGCGAGGCTGAAGTCTTCGTATATGGCGCGCAGCTCATCCACCCGCCCGTGATCGAAGCCGCGGAGCTGGGGCAGGGGTATCTCGCTCAGCGCGATGAAGTATTCTATCTCCACGCGGACACGATAGCGCACGAGGGCGTATTCCGAGAAATACTCGGACAACGACTCCGTCTTCGAGCGATAACGCCCGTCGACAGGGGTGACTGCAGTAAGCGAGTTGAGGTTCATAGCCGGCGCATATACTTTGTTTTGCAAAAGTACAACAAAAATTCCATCTGCTGAATTTTTTCATGCTTTTTTTTATTGGCAAAGGTATTCTTTTTGACTTATTTCCGGTGTATCCGTGGCCGGGAGCGCGAAACAGGTCTTTCTTTTATCGCTCACCATGAGTCCACCTTCTGTCGCTATCAAGCACAGATAGCTACACTATCAAGGCCAGATAGCAACGCTATCAAGCATGGATAGCAAAACTATCTGACACAGATATCGGCACTATCAAGCACAGATACTGGCGGCGGGAAATATGGCCGTCTCTGCCTGCCAGCAGGAAAAATTCTGCCAAGATTGTCGGACTTTTCCTTGGAATAACGTTCTTTTATGCCTATCTTTGTAGACAATTCTTTGACACTGGACTCACTAAGCCCAACAGACACATTATATTATATGAAGAAGGACCTCTTTTTCGGCACGTTCTACGCCAGTCTTCCCATTGTTGCCCTGCCATCGCTGGCGTGCTCATGGACACAAAAGACCCCGAACGACGCTAAAGACAAGTACGACAATGAAGACCATCGCCCCGTTCGCTAGTCCGCTCTACGTGATGACAAAACCCGCCGGAAGCCTGTGCAACCTGCGGTGTAAATACTGCTACTACCTGGAGAAAGGCCATCTCTACGCCGACGCTCCGGCGAAGGAGCGCTTTGCCATGAGCGACGCCACACTCGAGACATTCGTCAGGCAATACATCGAAGCGCAGACACAGCCGCAGGTGCTCTTCACATGGCACGGCGGCGAACCGCTCATGCGACCGCTCTCGTTCTACAAACGCGTGCTCGAACTGCAACGCCAATACGCAGGCGGACGACAGATAGACAACTGTCTGCAGACGAACGGCACAATGCTCACCGACGAGTGGTGCAGCTTCTTCCGCGAGAACAACTGGCTCATAGGCATCTCAATCGACGGACCTCAGGAGATGCACGACGAATATCGGCGGGCACAAGGCAACCAGCCGTCGTTCTTCAAAGTGATGAGAGGCATCCGGCTGCTGCAGAAGCACGGGGTGGAATGGAACGCAATGGGGGTGGTGAACGACTTCAACGCCGACTACCCGCTCGACGTATATCACTTCTACAAAGACATAGGGTGCCGGTATATACAGTTCTCTCCCATCATCGAACGCCTTCTCCTCCACACCGACGGGCGTCACCTGGCATCGATAGCCGACGGCGAACAGGGAAGTCTGGCCGACTTCTCGGTCACGCCGGAACAGTATGCCCACTTCACATGCACAATTTTCGACGAGTGGGTACGCAACGACGTGGGGCAGGTGTTCGTACAGCTGTTCGACTCCACCCTCGCACGATGGATAGGAGAAGAGCCAGGGGTGTGCGCAATGGCAGAGACGTGCGGACACGCCGCAGTGATCGAACACAACGGCGACGTCTTCTCATGCGACCACTTCGTATTCCCGGAATACAAACTTGGAAATATCCACCGCGACAGCATCACAGCCATGATGTACAGCGAGCGGCAACGGCGCTTCGGACGCGACAAGCGCGACCAGCTGCCGCAGAAGTGCAGACAGTGCAAATGGCTCTTCGCATGCAACGGAGGATGCCCGAAAGACAGATTCAGAAAAACAGCCGACGGAGAGGGAGGACTCAACTATCTCTGCAAAGGATACAAGCAGTTCTTCAGCCACGTGGCACCTTACATGGACTTCATGAAAAACGAACTTCTCAACAAGCGCCCACCCGCCAACGTGATGAAACAGTTCTGAACAATCACCCCTACCCTATCAAACCGCCACCCATATTCCACCACCCAACACCCCTACTCCATCTTCCAGCGCCCAGTACAAAGCCCATGTACGCGCAGTACATGGCACATGTACTCACAGTACAAAGCCCATGTACTCGGAGTACAAAGCCTTTGTACTGTACTCAAGGACTGTCATCATTCACGGCAAGACACTCCATAGCCGACGGCTAAACGCATCCTATCCGCAGGCTAAGGGGCTTCGAAGCGGAAACTAAGGGGCTTCGAGCCACAGGCAAGAAAATATCCATACATCAACGGGGGAAAACAAAAAAGACAGCCGACCGATGTGTCTGCTGTCCTTGTGGGCGTTGACGGAGTCGAACCGCCGACCCTCTGCTTGTAAGGCAGATGCTCTAAACCAACTGAGCTAAACGCCCTTTCGCTCGAAAAGCGGTGCAAAGTTAAGGCATTTTCCCGAACTGACAAAAAAATTATCGACTTTTTTCTCGCAACAGGAAAATTTTCCTGCAAAACAGCCAATATATCACGACAACGATGAAAAAAACGCCGAAAAGACCTCAAATTATGGAGATTTTGAGTAATTTTACAGCAAAATTGAAGAAGCAACAGTTTTTACTCTGAAATGAAGAACAAGACACTCTGGTTTATCACTTCCGCCATCATCGCCTGCAGCATCATAGCAGCATGCAGCGGCAAGCAAGCCGACCAAGGCGCAAACGCCGACAACAACGACAGCACAGCAATAGCCCAACTGCCCGACGACACGGTATACCTCGGCCACTTCGTAAGTTCCTACGACGGATCAACGCTGAATATATCGAAAGCCGACGACAGTACGTTCAACGTGAAGATCACCATCTTCCGGCTGACATACCTCTCCGACGGCAAGGGAAAGAAAACTCCCGACGGACTCAGCTTCACAGCCACCGACGCCAACGGCAAACCAATCGGGGGCATCGTGACAGTCGACGGCGACACGGCAACGACAACATTCACCAACTCCACATGGCCACTGATAGACATCGGCACGCAATTCACGTTCGCCAGGCAGAAACTGACGGAAGAGATGATCACAAAGCGCGTGAAGGAAATCTACAACGCATACATCAACAGCGACGAGGACGAGCGCACTCTCGACGAGACTTACTGCTCCGACGAGTGGCAGGACATCGTCGAAGACGTGGAGAACAACGACCTCAGAAACCACCAAGGCGAAGTGGGATTCTTCGACTGGAACTACTGGACACAGGCTCAGGACAGCGGAAACATGTCGGTGAGCAACCTGAAAGTGACCGAACTCACCGTCGACAGCGCAACCGTGGAAATGATACTCCACAACCTGGGAACGAAGACACCCATGCAACTGCGGCTCATCTTCGAGGACGGAGAATGGGTCATCGACGACTTCATCAACAAAAGCGGAGATATATTCGACTGGAAAAAAGAGATGCTGAAATATCTCGACGAAGAGAAGAAAAACGAATAATATTGTTTTAGAAAAAGCATGAAAAAGACTTTCATCTTACTTATTGCAGCAGCTCTGGCACTAAGCTGCGCAAGTATTGCCATCAGCAAGTGCAGCCACGACAAGACAAAGAAGGTGTGCGGCACGATAGAAGGGCCGATAGGTATGGGCGAAGCGCCCGAAACGGTGAGAAAAGCGATGGAGAACACGAAAGTGGACAGTCGCTATGAAAACATCATGACCGACGAGGAAAGCAAGGTGAGCGTATGGAGCCTGATGAGGACCGACGACAACACCTCGGCCGAAGGGTTCGGCATCATTGTCGAGAAAAACGGAGTGAAAACGGCATTCCCCGACATACGTCACGGTAACAACCCGTCGGCCCACTACAATGCCGCAACAGAAACGCTGTGGATAACAGGCGCCGACATGGAAGGAACGGGAATACTCGTAGAACGACCATACATCATCAACTTCGACACAGACAACCATGCCGTCATCACTGCCACAATCGATCCCTACGACATGCAACAGGCAGTCTGCCAGCACGCAGGATACACCATCGACGGAGAGAACATCACGCTCTACAACGACAACGACTCCATCTATACAGCCACTAACACCATCAGCGACATGGGAGGATTCGACGACGATGCACTGTGGGTGGGCGAACAGATAAACTACGACATCAGCGGCGACGACATCGTGGTACACATCACACCGGGAGTGAATTTCATCGTCGGAAAAGTACTGCTCTACGACGACATGCCTACAATATCAGCACGGGTGGTCTTCGGCGAAGAAAAGCCGTTCTCACTCACCGACGTGGCCATAGTGGAGGAATGCGAAGGGGAGGAATGACACTCACCACGACAACAGAGTGCAAAAATACAAGACTACAACACACGTATATCTGAAACTTTTTGTAAATTTGCACCGCTAAAAAAAGTAACAAAAGAAAAGAATAAAAATGGAAAAAGTAGTTAGCGGTATCAGGCCGACAGGATTCCTGCATCTGGGAAACTATTTCGGAGCAGTGAAAAGCTTCGTTGAAATGCAAGACAAATACGACAGCATGTTCTTCATTGCCGACTGGCATAGCCTTACCACACGCCCGAAACCGGAAGACATACAAAACAGTGCACGCATCATATTGGCAGAATATCTGGCATGCGGCATCGATCCCGAGAAGGCACCAATCTACATACAGAGCGACGTGAAAGAAACACTCGAGCTGTACCTCTATCTGAATATGAACACGTATATCGGTGAGCTCGGACGCGTGACCACCTTCAAGGAAAAGGCACGCCAGCAACCCGACAACGTCAATGCAGGGCTGTTCACCTACCCCACCCTCATGGCAGCAGACATCCTGCAGCACAGAGCGCAGAAGGTGCCTGTGGGAAAAGACCAGGAGCAGAACATGGAGATGGCACGCAAGTGCGCTCGACGGTTCAACAATATCTACGGAGTGGAGTTCTTCCCCGAACCACAGAATTTCTACTTCAACGCCCACGCGCTCAAGGTGCCCGGACTGGATGGCAGTGGAAAGATGGGAAAAAGCGAAGGCAACTGCATCTATCTGCACGACGACGACAAGACAATCACGAAGAAAGTGATGAAAGCCGTGACCGACAACGGACCGCAGGCAATGAACAGCCCGAAACCGGAAGTGATACAGAACTTATTCACATTCCTAAGCATCTGCTCAACACCTGATACTTATCAGTACTTCGACGAGAAATGGAACGACTGCACACTGCGCTACGGCGACCTTAAAAAGCAGATCGCTGCCGACATATGCAAGACCGTGGCGCCAATTCGCGAGAAGATCATCGAATACTCTTCAAACACTGAGTTGCTCGACAAGATTGCCCGCAACGGTGCCGAGCGTGCAAGAGCAAGCGCATCGGAAACACTCAAGGAAGTAAGACGAATCATCGGCTTCAGAGTGTAGTCTAAATCATGCAAGCAATATAAACTACATACACAAACCCACCTCCAATCCGACTGGAGGTGGGTTTAATTTATCACCACTGCCACATGAAGTGACCATTGGTTCGTTCTTCGTCCTTCGTCTTTACCTTCCGCTCCGCACGGTGACCGTTGGTTCGTCTTTCGTTTTTCGTCTTTACCTTCCGCTTCGCACGGTGACCGTTGGTTCGTCCTTCGTTTTTTCGTCCTTCGTTCCCCCTCCCTAGGGAGGGGTTAGGGGTGGGCTGTCCTTTATTTCTTCATCTCATTTATAATCACCTGTATGTCGGCGGTGGAAATCTTGCCGTCGCCGTTGAGGTCGTACTGCATGTTCTGTGAGGCCTGTGCTTTCTTCATCTCGTTGATGATAATCTGTATGTCTGCCGTCGACACCTTCCCGTCGCCGTTGAGGTCGTAGTTGATGCCGGCTTTCTTGAACACTACCCACTCGCCAGCCACAATGGCGTTGTTTTTTATCACTCCATAGTCCTCGGCAAATGTTGCTCCCGTAGGCTCGGCGATGGCGATGCCGTCGCTGAAATCCAGTGCGTGGAAGTTCAGCACCGACCCTTGCGTGCCGCCCTTGGCCTTCACCTCCGTGCCTTCGCCCGACATGATGATTGAGGGGAAGTTACCGTCGGCCGTGAACTTGCGTCCTATCATTCC
This sequence comes from Prevotella sp., assembly GCA_017477435.1. Classification (GTDB taxonomy): domain Bacteria; phylum Bacteroidota; class Bacteroidia; order Bacteroidales; family Bacteroidaceae; genus Prevotella. The sequence continues at coordinate 109 of JAFUVV010000024.1, read as the reverse complement.
ATTGTAGACGTCGGTGCACTCTAACGATACTTTCACGTTTTCCTTAAACTCCACGTCGGCAAATGTAAATAATGCAGGGCCACCCGTGGTGACATTCAGTTCTCCGCCG
>JAFUVV010000023.1 GCA_017477435.1 Prevotella sp. | reverse complement strand
TGTTTGTCTTCTTCCTCATCTTTGCCGGTATCATACTCGACAAGATGGGCGTACGCTTCACGGCTGTTCTCTCCGGAGCTGTGATGCTCACAGTTGCCCTGATAAAATGGTATGCCGTGAGCGATGCATTCATCGGCAGCGGTCTCGAGACGTGGTTCACCAACAATCTGAACTACATCCCCGTCTTCGACGAGCTCGGTGTGTCGCCGTTCTATGAGGGCATGCCAGCATCAGCCAAGTTTGCCGCCGTGGGCTTCATGATTTTCGGTTGCGGTTGCGAGATGGCCGGAATCACCGTGAGCCGTGGTATCGTGAAGTGGTTCAAGGGTCGCGAGATGGTTCTGGCCATGGGATCAGAGATGGCACTGGCTCGTCTGGGTGTGGCCACGTGCATGATATTCTCGCCGTTCTTTGCAAAGCTTAGCGGACATGTAAGCGTCTCGCGCTCAGTAGCCTTTGGCGTCGTACTGATGTGCATCGCACTGATTATGTTCATTGTCTACTTCTTCATGGACAAGAAGCTCGATTCTCAGACTGGCGAGGCCGAAGAGAAAGACGATCCATTCAAGATCAGCGACATCGGCAAGATACTCAGCGACTCGGGCTTCTGGCTTGTGGCTCTGCTGTGTGTGCTCTACTATTCGGCCATCTTCCCATTCCAGAAGTATGCCGTCAACATGCTACAGTGCAACCTGACCCTCACTCCTCCCGATGCCGACTCGTTCTGGGCAAGCCCGAAGGTGACCATCGTACAGTATGTCATCATGCTCGTCGTGGCCGCTGCAGGATTTGCGAGCAACTTCCAGAAGAAGGCCAAGGCCAAGTATTCGCTGCTTTGTCTGTCGATCGTGGCCCTCGTGACCTATTGCTACATGGGCTACATGCGCCAGTCGGCAGAGAGCATTTTCGCCGTCTTCCCACTGCTGGCAGTGCTCATCACTCCAATACTTGGCAGCTATGTCGACCACAAGGGTAAGGCCGCTTCAATGCTCGTGCTGGGCTCGCTGTTGCTCATTGCCTGCCACCTCACGTTTGCCTTCGTGCTTCCTATGTTCAAGGGCAACGCCATCGGAGGCATCGCTATTGCCTACATCACGATCCTCGTGCTCGGCTCGTCGTTCTCGCTCGTGCCGGCATCGCTGTGGCCAAGCGTGCCTAAGCTGGTTGACGCCAAGGTGATAGGCTCGGCCTATGCACTGATATTCTGGATTCAGAACATCGGTCTGTGGCTCTTCCCGCTGCTCATCGGCAAGGTGCTCGACAAGACAAATCCCGGAGTGACCGACCCGACACAGTACGACTACACAGCTCCGCTCGTCATGCTCGCATGCCTGGGAATAGCTGCGCTCGTGTTAGGACTCGTGCTGAAGGTGGTCGACAAGAAGAAAGGACTCGGACTTGAAGAACCGAATATTAAATAATTTTCTTTACATATTTTAACGTGACGATACGCTCTGCAGTGATGCAGAGCGTATCTTTTTTTTCATATATAAGAAAACATACTGGCTTGGGCGGTCAGAAGGTGAAATTGAGAAAATATCTCCCGCCGGAATAGGTGATATTCATCAGACTTGGAACGGGCACCTTCCCTTTCTCTGCCAGCGCCAGAGCCACATGCCCCATCGTGCGGCGAAGGTTCAGTTCCACGCAGGGGACAATCTTCTCCGCCCTGCCTTCAGCTTCCTCCACAATCATCATGTCTACTCCGAACACGCCGCGATAGTCTCTGCCCACGGATGCCGACAACACATCGGCTATCTTGTCGCGGATTCTATACACCAAGCCAGCCTCTACATGCTCCGAGAGTATCTCCTCTTTCTCCTTCTCGTCGGCAACGAGGTTGCCAGTGTATCCGCCGCCGTCGGTGGTGAAAACCGACAGCCCGCGATAGTCTATCCCTCCCCGACCGTCGGAGACGAACTCCATGGCGAAATCGCACACATTATTATATTTAGACTCCAGCATTATCCCTCCCTGCTGCTCTATCACGTTTCGACACCATCCTTTCTGCTGCGCCGTTAGCGGCTTGTCGAAGAACCTCACTCCCCGTCCACTGCTGCTCCACGGCGATTTCAGCACCCATGAGCCCAATGCAAGCCTATCGGCCACCGCGTCGATATCGTCGATATATTCCGCCTGCCCCGTCAGCCGCTCGTCTATCTCGAGGAGGCGCGGCAGGAGATTCTCTGCAGCAAAGCGACGATTGCTCATTCTACGAATGTTTTCCAGCTGCTCATCACCAGGCAAGAGAGGCGCAAAGGCAGGATTGGCCCTCACCAGTTCGCGGCAGATTACCGCATCCCAGCCCCAGACATCTACCTCTGCATCCGTCACATCCATGCGCGAGAGCTGCGGCCAACTGACAAACTCCACATTGGCAAACAGTTCGCGGAACATCGGAGAATAGGAGTCCAGGCAGTGGATATCGTCTACCACCACCACATCGCCGTCGGCAGCCCACAATGCAGGCAGGAAGCCCATATCGCTTCGCAACTGTCGGCCAGCTCGTGGAGCAGTGAACAGCGGCGTGCCTGCTGCAAGCGCAATGTCGTGATCGGGGTTGAAAATGTGTATCTTCATGGCTGCGAAGATAGTGTTATTTTCAGACACTACAAAGGAAAAACCCGACTATTTCTGCCATCTGACACCGACAGTTTCATCCACCGGCGACAGTACACGGCTCTTGTACTCACAGTACAAAGCCCATGTACTGGGAGTACAACGTTCATGTACTCGAAGTACAAAGCCTTTGTACTGCCGGCAAGAGATACAGGCAGCGAAACATCAGGCGACAGCTGGCACAGGAAGTGCTTTCGGCCAAATATCACAAGCAGACTCTTTGCCGATTGAATAATTTGCACTAACTTTGTGCTTAGCCGAAGTCAGGCTACGTCTATGGATTGAAAACAAAAACTTTCGTTTTTATTTTGCACTCCGCTCAACTTGCACTAACTTTGTGCAGAACATTAACTAAAAAGCAGAATGAAAAAGACTTGTATTCTTCTTTCGGTTGCCGTTGTGGGCCTGAGCATGATTGTTTCGTGCAAGTCGGGCGACGGCCAGCCAGCGTATAAAAACCCGAAGCTTCCGGTTGAGAAGCGCGTCGACGACCTTATCAGCCGCATGACGCTCGACGAGAAAATCCTGCAACTGAACCAGTACACTGCAGGCAAGAACGACAATCCCAACAACATCAACGAGGTGACGAAACGCCTGCCGCTCGGCATCGGCTCGGTGATCTATCACAACGAGAGCCCCGAGCTGCGCAACGCCTTGCAGCACAAGGCGATGGAAGAGACGCGACTGGGCATCCCCATCATCTTCGGCTACGACGTCATCCACGGGTTCCGCACCACATTCCCCATCCCTCTGGCCCAGGCAGCATCGTGGAATCCCGACCTCGTCAGTGAGGCATGCTCCCTGGCTGCACGCGAAGCATGGCTCTCGGGAATCGACTGGGTGTTCTCCCCGATGATCGATGTGGCACGCGACGGCCGCTGGGGACGCATTGCCGAAGGCTACGGAGAAGACCCCTACACCACGTCGCGCTTCGCAGTGGCAGCAGTGAAAGGCTATCAGGGCGACGACATGTCGAAGGAAGGCAAAGTGGCAGCAACGCTGAAGCACTTCGCTGGCTACGGAGCATGCGAGGGCGGACGCGACTACGGATATACCGAGGTGTCGCCGCAGACACTCTGGGACACATATCTTCCACCCTATGAGGCAGCAGTGAAAGCAGGAGCGGCCACCATCATGAGCGCATTCACCAACCTCTCCGGCACTCCCGTGACGATGAGCCACTATATGCTGACCGACATCCTGAAGACAAAATGGGGACACCAGGGATACACCGTCTCCGACTGGGGAGCCGTAGGGCAGCTCATTGCACAAGGGGCTGCAGCCGACAGTACCGACGCCGCACTCAAGGCATTCAATGCCGGACTCGAGATGGACATGTGCTCCGACTGCTACGGAAAATTCCTCAAAAAGCTCGTAGAAGAAAAGAAAATCTCTGAAAAACAAATCGACGAGGCCGTCAGACGCATCCTCCGCGTGAAATTCCAGAAAGGACTCTTCGAGCACCCCTACATACCCGAGACCACCGAAGAGGAGCGCTTCCTTCTTCCGGAGACAAAAGCAACAGCCGAAAAACTCGCCGAAGAGACAATCGTATTGCTCAAAAACAAAGGCAACATCCTCCCGCTGAAAGAGAAGCGCATAGCCATAATCGGCCCCATGGTGAAGGACGACTACAACGTGATGGGCTGCTGGATGGCACACGGAAAGTCGGAAAACGTAGAGACAATATGGCAGGGACTCGAGAAGGAGTTTGCCGGCAAGGCCACTCTCAACTACTCCCGCGGCTGCCTCATCGACACCGTGCCGCCAATGTGGAAGGTGGAAGGCTACACCAACGAGTATGCCGAAGCCGCGAGCATGGCCCGACAGTCGGACGTCGCTGTGCTCTTCCTCGGCGAATGTAAGTGGCACACCGGCGAAGACGCCATACGTTCGACCATCGCCCTGCCGCAGATGCAGCTCGACCTACTGAAGAAAATCCACGCCACGGGCAAGCCCATAGTGCTCGTGCTGGCCACTGGAAGAGCCGTCGAGCTGGGGCCCATTGAGCCCATGTGCGACGCCATAGTAGAGATGTGGCACCCGGGCATCTGCGCAGGAAGCCCCATAGCAGGGGTACTCTCGGGAAGAATAAACCCATCGGGAAAACTGCCGCTCACCTTCCCCTACAGCAGCGGACAGATGCCCATCTACTACAATCAGCGGGCAAGCGCACGGCCGAAACAGGGTAAGTATGAAGACATACCGACCACGCCGCTCTATGAGTTCGGACACGGACTGAGCTACACCACGTTCACCTACAGCGAGCTCCGCGCGTCGGCCAACACAGTGAAGACCGACGGAAACCTCACCATAGAAGTCGACGTGACCAACAGCGGCAGCCGCGACGGCGCAGAGGTGGTGCACTGGTATGTCACCGCACCGGCAAGCACCATCACAAGACCAGTGAAAGAACTGCGTCATTTTGAAAAGAAAATGCTCAAAACCGGAGAGAAGCAGACTTTCCGCTTCGACATCGACCCACTGCGCGACCTCGGATTCATAGATGCCGATGGCAACCACTACGTAGAGCCCGGCGAATACATCATCCGAGTGAAAGACAAGGAAATAAGAATCACCGTGGAAAAATAGAATCACACACAGCAATGAAGAAAAAAAGTATCCTTTCTGCAATCATTCTCCTGCTGGCAATAGGGACAACAGAGAGCGTGGCACAACTGAAGAACCCCGTCATCGGAGGGTTTCATCCCGACCCGAGCGTGTGTCGTGTGGGCAGCGACTTCTATCTCGTCAACTCATCATTCCAATATTTCCCCGGCGTACCGATCTACCACTCGAAAGACTTGGTGAACTGGCAACAGATAGGCAACGTGCTCACACGCGAGACACAACTCCCACTCGCCGGGGCCAACTCCCACGGAGGCATCTACGCACCCACCATACGCTACCACGACGGAGTGTACTACATGATAACCACCAACGTCAGCCACGGCTGGAACTTCATGGTCACCGCCACCGATCCACGCGGCCCTTGGAGCGAGCCCATATGGCTCAAGCAACGAGGCATCGACCCGTCACTCTACTTCGAGAACGGCAAATGCTACATGGTCTCCAACCCCGACGGCATGATGCTCTGCGAGATAGACCCCAAGACAGGCGAGCAACTCACCCCCAGCCGACTGCTCTGGCGAGGCATCGGCGGACGATATCCCGAAGGGCCACACATCTACAAGAAAGACGGATGGTACTACCTGCTCATCAGCGAAGGCGGGACCGAACTGCCTCACATGCTGACAATTGCACGCAGCCGCGACATCTACGGACCATACGAGCCAAACCCGCAGAACCCGATACTAACCAACTGTCGCCGCGACGGACAATACTGCCAGATACAGGGCACCGGACATGGCGATTTCGTCGAGGCAGAAGACGGTAGCTGGTGGATCGTTTTCCTCGGATATCGACGCTATGGAGGTGACTATCACCACCTTGGACGCGAGACACTACTGGCCCCCGTAGAGTGGAAAGAAGGTGAATGGCCGGTGATAAACGGTGGAAAGCCTATAGAAAACACAATCGAAACAGCGTTGCTACCCGCTGTCCCGATGCCAAGACCGGAAGGCCACACCACGTTCAGGACAAGCGCGATGTCGCCAGAATGGATATATATACAGAACCCAATAACAAGCAACTATCAGTTCTTCAACAACCGCCTGCGCCTCATCCCCCACGGGGCCCTGTCGGAAAACAATCAGCCCACGTTCCTCGGACGGCGTCAGGAATGCGAGAAAATCAGCGTGGAAACGGAGATTGACACGCGCCACGTCGGCTTCGGATGCGAGGCAGGACTGTCGGTCTTCCAAAACGAGAACGGACACTACGACCTTGCCGTAGAGAGACAGATGGACGGCGAAGTGGCAGTAGTGATGAAGTATCGCGTGAGGACACTCGAGAATAAAGTCACATGCAAAGCCAGCGGGGACGACAAAATCCGCCTGCGAATCACAAGCGACGGCGATAATTATCGCTTCTACTACTCCATTGGCGGAGGAGAGTACACACTCCTTGCCGAGCACAAGTGCCTGCTGCTCAGCTCAGAAGTAGTCGGAGGATTCACGGGAGTGACCATCGGGATATACGCCGAAGGCAATGGCTACGCCGACTTTACCTATTTCGATTACAAGGAAGAATAAGCTCCAGTTGCGGCACCCCCAAAACCTATCCAAAACCACCTGAATATCAAAACATTATTAAAAAGCCTCTTAGCCATCGGCTAAGAGGCTCTTATATCGCAGTAAAAAGCCCTTCTATCACCACTAAAAAGGCTCTCTGATTAAGGCTGGATAAACCTTACACTCCATCAATGACACATTTCTACAAAACAAACTAAACTCGTACACTATCACGACCCGTTCATACAGCGGAGAGAAAAACATCCTCTTTCATCGCACTATCTTGCTGGTCCCGCTTTTTGATCGGACGATGTATATTCCGTGGGGAAGGTTGTCGCCGGGCGATAGCATCTGGCCGTTGAGATTGTAATAGCGGGGCGCTGCCGAGACCGATGCGCTACCTTCGTAAAGCACGGGAGCTATACCGGTCTCTTCTTTTACCATGGGAGTGACGACGAAATTGTCAAACCTCACACTAGAGTCGTGAGCACGCAGACCGGCACGGCCAGTGATAAATGGCTTGGTATCGGTGTAGTTGATAAGCGGCTTCTCCATGTCGTCGAGATAGCAGCGGATGTTGGAGCCTTCTACTTCCACTTTCATGTGGTGGGTCTCGTCAGTAGATACAGTCTTGCTTGCCGATGCGAGGGTCTGCCAGCTGTAGTTTTGCTTTCCGAGGGCTACCGATGTGCTGCCAGCGAGGAAGAAGTATCCCTGAAGGAAATCGGTTCCGAGCACGGGGTTGTCGTCAGCACCGCCAGTAGATGCATTGGTGGCACGAATAAGTAGCCCGGCATTCATTTGACCGTTGGGATAAGATATGTCGCACTCTACGGTGTAGTCGGTGAGATGGATATCATCGTAGCCACCCATCAGCATCTTACCATATTTGCCTGTCGACTCAAGCTTGCCGTCGACAATGCTCCAGTTGCCTTCCTTGTAGCCCCACTCCGAGCTGAATCCGTTTTCGAAATCGTCGGACATGACATGCGGGTTTTTCACGCCCCGCTTGATGTTGTATTCATAGATATACATTGCACCGTCGACAGCTTCGAATGTCAGCTGATGACGCCCCGCAGGCATTGGGACATCTTTAATGGTAAAGACTCGCGCCGAACGTGCAATCGGAAGCTCAACATTATCGGCCACTGGCTCGCCGTCGATTAGCACACGGAAGTGCATCACCTTTGTTGCACGATAGCGCAGACCGATGTTATAGACATTATCACGTTGAATGTTGACATTGTACTTCAGCACACTGCCAGTCTCGCATTTCATATACATCGTCGTCCCCACCGAACTGAATGTCATGGAAGCAGGAGTAACTTCGTCGTTCTTCTCCACACATAGGTTCGATGCGATTATTCCCGGCACTGGCAAGCTTACATCGAGGATGCCGCTGCCGTCGACGTATGGACTGATGGCTATATATCCGAAGTCGGCAGCACACGAAAGCGTGACATAGCCTATCTGCCCGGCGGACTCGGATATCGTGAGTTGTGCCTTGCGCATGCCATCGATGTACACTCTCGCTGTGGTCCCGTTTTTCTCAACACGGATGGAATGCCAGCATGCGGGATCGAAATCGGCGGGAAGGGAGTACGACTCTGTCGACTGCAGCGTACCTTCTGTGTAGGTACTGACGACAAATGTCTTCTCTGCCACATTGATTAAGGCCTCGCAATAGTTCTCTGCATCCTGCCTTGAGAACAATGCTCCGCACGATCCCTCACCTTCGACTGCCTTCAGCGTGAACTCTGCCGTATAGCTGCCATATGAGCATGGATTGAATATTGCGGTGTGTGTACCTTCGGTGGCCGTCTGACACAGATGGTCCTCTTCGGCTATTGCCCACGAGCCACCATCGTCGGCAATTGTCCACGAGGGGCCGATAGCCGTGCGTTCGAAGTAGTCGTTGGTGGCAACGAGGGGTTTGTCTTGTTCCCAGTCGGTGGGACCGGTCATCATTAGCTTGTCGCCATTCCATGCGATGCGCTCGAAGTTTAGCAGTCGGCGCGCCTTATTGTCCTGCAGATTATGATAGCAGAAGAAGTAAGTGTCGAGATCTGGTCCAACGAACGCCGTCCCATGCCCCAAGGCTTTATGTGTAGGCGTCTCCGTGTCGATGAGTATCGGGTTCTGATCGCTCTGCGGGCGGAATCCTGTGAGTGGTCCGCCATTACTGACGGCATAGTCGATGCGATAGCCGTTTGTCCACACGTGATTGCCGGTGTAGAGCAGATAGTACAATCCATTGCGTTTGAACATACAAGGGCCTTCTGTCCATTGTCCCGACATACAGCACCCTAGATCGACATCGTTTCCATAGGATAGATGTGTCGGCATTGTACATCCACGTATGCCGCCGTTGTTGGCATGATAGAAGTACCAACTTCCGTCGTCGTCGACAAACATCGAACCATCGATGTCACGCCCAAGATTACCCGTCCTGTGCACAAACGGCCCCATCGGACTGTCGCTCGTGAGCATGTAATGTCCTCCTCCGCGCGGCGATGTGCACATGTAGAACTTACCGTTCCAATATATCACCTCTGGTGCGTAGGCCACGGCAGTGGTCTCATCGGTGCAACAGATATAGGACGACGACCATTCCATCAAATCCTTTGACCGCCAGCAGTAGATGTTCCTATCACCAGCACTCACGTACAGGTAATAGTAACCCCTATACTTCATTATGTACGGATCGCCAAGACTTCTGTTTTCAAGTCCAGGCAATGTCATCGGGTTTTTCCATCCTTGCGCCTGGACACACTGCGAGGCGCACACAAAGAGCAGAAGGAGTAGGATTGAAAAGATCTTCTTCATACGTTACTAGATTTTGAAATTGCTAATATTTTCTATGTCATGCGCCATTATGTTTTTTACATTTGTGCACACTCGATATCATACGGGTATGATAATAAGCACAAAGATACAAATATAACCCATGAACGGCAAGATTTTAATTCGTTTTTTTATACCGCATCCATTTTTGAAATTGATATAGTGAGATATTTTGTTCTGCACTCAGCTTTCAATACTCTGTGAACTTAGGATGCGCTTCGGCATAAAAAATAAATAAATTTATTTTGTTCTGCACTCAGCTTTCACTAACTTTGCAGGACAAAACGAACAACAACAGTAATATGCGTTGCGAAGAAAAATTCTTTGAGCTCTACAAGCGTGAGCCGTCGGCGGTAGTATTCTGTCCCTACAGAGTATGCCCCATCGGCGCACACGTAGATCATAACTACGGCAAGATAACCGGTTTTGCCATCGACAAAGGTATTCACATTGCATTCAGCCCGAAGCAGAACGGCGTGGTGGAACTGTGTTCTCTGCAGTTCACGAAGCGTGCGCAGTGGCACATACTCCAAGTACCGGAGAAAAAGCAGGACGACTGGGCCGACTATCTCCGCGGAGCCACCCTCATGCTCAGCGGACGATATCCGCTGAAGACCGGACTGAGCGGAGTGATAGAGGGCGACCTGCCAATAGGAGGACTGTCGTCGTCGGCTGCAGTAACGCTCGCATTCATACGGGCACTCTGTCAAGTGAACAATATCTCGCTCGAACCGCTGGAGATGATACAGATGTCGGTAGACGTTGAGAACCAATACGTGGGGGTGAATTGTGGAAAGCTCGACCAGAGCTGTGAGCTCTACTCAAAGAAAGACCATTTGCTATACCTTGATACGCAGAACGACACATACGAGCTTATCCCCACGTCGCCGGCAATGAAGCCATACGAGATTGCCATCGTATTCAGCGGAGTGGAACGCACACTGACAAGCAGCAAGTTCAACATGCGAGTCGACGAACTGCGGTCGGCCGCCTACGCCCTGAAAGCCTTCTCGGGAATGGAATATGGCAAATTCAAGGAGACACACATGCGCGAAGTGCCGCGCGAGACATACGAGAGGCTGAAGCATCAGCTGCCGGATACTTGGCGCAGCCGTGCCGAGCACTGGTTCACGGAGTACGACCGCGTGGAAGCAGGAGCAGAGGCATGGCGAAGAGGGGATATTGAAGAGTACGGTCGTCTGAGCTTCGAGAGCGGGCACTCGTCGATATACAACTGGGAGACAGGATCGCCGGAACTCAAGGCTATATACGACATAATGACACATACCGACGGCATCTACGGAGGAAGATTCAGCGGTGCAGGATTCAAGGGATGCTGCATGGCGCTCATCGATCCCGCGTTCAGAGAAAGCATAAAAGAGAAAATGACGCGAGAATACCTGAAGATGTTCCCAGCGCTGAAGGATAAATTCTCCATCCACATCTGCCACAGCACCGACGGGATAAAATAAAGAGAGCCACCCGCCCTCTGTTCCTCTCCAGAGAAGGGAGGGTGCAGCGCTCGATATAGTGCATGTTTCCCGTTTCCTCACCTTGGGGAAAAGTCAGGAGGGGTAAAATTACAAATTAATTACAAATGAAGACCATCATCCTTGCGGCAGGATATGCCACGCGACTCTATCCACTGACAGAGAATTTCCCAAAACCACTTCTCAAGGTTGGCAGCAAGACCATCCTCGACTGGCTCATCGACGACATCGATTCGAGTCGTGCCGTGGATGAATATATCGTCGTGACCAACCACAAGTTTGCCCACCATTTCCTCGACTGGGCAAAAGACAGAGACCATGTCACCATCATCGACGACGGTACAGAAAGCAACGAGACACGCCTTGGAGCCGTCGTCGACGTACAGCTTGCAATAGAACATGCGGAACACAACGCCGTTGCGCCGGCCGACGGATATCTCGTCATCGCTGGCGACAACCTGCTCGACTTCTCGCTCTCACAATTCATATCGTATGCTCTTGAGAAGCAGACATCGTGTATCATGCGCTACTACGAGCCCTCCTACGAACGGTTGATGAAGTGCGGAGTTGTCACCATCGACGACGACGACCGCGTCCTGATGATGACAGAAAAATCACCCTCACCCGCCACTCACTGGGCCTGCCCGCCATTCTACTACTACACCCGCCGCGATGCCGGGCTCGTCAAGCAAGGCATAGAAAGCGGCTGTGGCACCGATGCTCCGGGGAGCTACATTGCATGGCTGTGCAAGCAGACAACGGTGCATGCAATGGAAATGCCGGGCCACAGATACGACATCGGCAACATCGAAAGCTACGAACAAGTGAAAAGAGAATACCACGGCATCCGTCTACAGCCAAACACAAACCTCTCCAGCAAGACAATACTCGTCACCGGAGCAGCTGGATTCATCGGCAGCAACCTCGTCATGCAACTGCTGAAAACCACACACGGCTCCACCATCGTGGGCTTAGACAACATGAACGATTACTACGACCCGCGCCTGAAAGAGCATCGCCTCGAGAGAATCGAAGCCCTCGTATCCGACAGCCGGTTCCTCTTCATAAAAGGCTCAATAGCCGACAAGACGACAGTCAACAGCATCTTCGCTGAATACCAGCCCGACATCGTAGTAAACCTCGCAGCACAGGCCGGAGTGAGATACTCCATCACAAACCCCGACACATACATCGAAAGCAACATCATCGGCTTCTACAACATTCTTGAAGCGTGCCGCCATTCCTACGATGGAGGTAGAAAAGGGGTGGAGCATCTTGTTTATGCAAGTTCATCGAGCGTATATGGCTCAAACAAAAAGGTGCCCTACTCTACTGATGACAAGGTTGACAATCCTGTAAGCCTGTATGCAGCCACAAAGAAAAGTAACGAGCTGCTGGCGCATTCTTATTCTAAACTCTATAACATACCATCGACAGGGTTGCGCTTTTTCACAGTATATGGTCCTGCAGGTCGCCCTGACATGGCATACTTCGGATTCACAGACAAGCTCGTGAAAGGCGAAACCATAAAGATATTTAATTATGGCAACTGCAAACGCGACTTCACTTACGTTGAAGACATCGTTGAGGGTGTGTGTCGAGTTATTACACATGCACCCGAACGACGTAATGGCAGTGACGGACTGCCCATTCCGCCGTACGCAATCTATAACATCGGAAACAATAATCCTGAGAATCTTCTCGACTTTGTAACAATCCTTCAGGAAGAACTTGTCCGTGCCGGAGTGCTACCTGAAGATTACGACTTCGAAGCACATAAGCAACTTGTAGCGATGCAGCCAGGTGACGTTCCCATCACATACGCAGACACCTCTGCTCTTGAACGTGACTTCGGATTCAAACCGTCAACACCGCTTCGCACCGGTTTGCGACACTTTGCCGAGTGGTATGCGGAGTATTATGGCAAAGCAGAAAACAAATAAACACACAAGAAACACACAACTCATCTGAATAGAAAATGAGAAAACTGCTATCGCTCTTTGCTGCCATCATTATCACATCACTTGCCAGCGCCTGCCTTGATACTTCCAGACAGACAAAGGACAACGTTGCGATTGCGACCGAAGCAAAAGAGTATAGCAGTCTGCTCACAAGAGACATCGCAACAACCGACGGGACAAGGCATGTTGACCTGCTCACACCAGGCAAAAACAACCGCGAGGCTGTACTGACAGAATCGCGTACTGCCAACAGAATAGCTAATTCCCGACCCGAACGCATCATTCCCACTAACTGCACTAAAAACAGCAGAACAGTAGGGAAACTGCCGATAAACTCAAAGTATTACCAACTAAAACTACGCTCATACCGAGGAAGGGAACGAAGCCAGAAGGCCCCCTTCGCTGTTGATGTCGCATGCGAGTATTATGTCATCGCATTGCGGCATATCATTCGTTAGACATTGTCAGCATTTCTTTTTCAGGCAATTAAGCCGTACACCATCGCACTGTTTGCAAACAGGGCGCGATGAATAATGTCGTATAGAAAAAGCGACAAAACAATCATATTATTTTTAAACATTAAAGAAATCAAAGATTATGGCTAACATAAAAAACATGAATATGGCAAAAACCCTCTTGGCAGATGGTAAAATAGAGTTTACGAAATCGTTCTTCGGACTATGCACGACAGCAACCTACAAGCCCACAGGCAGTCGTCTCAAAGGATACCAGAACGAATATTCGCTCGACCAGGCTTGGGCAATAAAATCAATAATCGGAGCAACACCGGGCAAACTGAGCGAGGAGACTGCAAAGACATCAGCCATTACACCATCGCCAAATGGTCCTATTCGTCTCGATATCTGCATGACTGACGACCAGAGTTTCGCTGCAATTCAGATGCTTAGATTTGAGGATTTCGACTATCAACCTACAAGCGAGGTGAAAACATTCGAGGGCGACGACGTGAAGGCTTTAGCCAAAGTCCTGCTATAGACATTCCGACAGTCATCGCACAACGATGACATACGAATGAAAACAATACGCCCTGCCGACTTGCAATTGCATGGTCGGCAGGGCATATTTTTTATTCAACAAAATACTTATCAGCGTGCACTTACTGGGCGGTCGGCGGTCTTTGCACCAAACTTCTTGTTAGGTGTAGCGCTCATGCTGAGCTCGAGGGTACCGCCACGCATGATCTCGTCGTAGGTAAGGAAAGCACGGGTATGGTTCTTGCCATTCAGACGAGCAGACTTGATGTAGACATTCTCCTCGCTGTTAGCCGGTGCATTGACTGTGAATGTCTTGCCGTTGGAGAGATGTATCGTTGCCTTCTTGAACGATGGGCTGCCAAGGACGAACACACCATTCGAGGGATTGACCTGATACATTCCGAGTGCCGACATCACGTGCCATGCCGACATCTGTCCGCAGTCTTCGTTGCCGCTATATCCGTTTGGCTCTGCGGTGTAGAACTGCTTCTGCAGCTTGCGCACAAGTGCAGCAGTCTTCCACTGTGCTCCGGCATATACGTACATGTATGGAATATGGTGGCATGGTTCGTTGCCATGGGCATACTGTCCTACCATTCCCGACACATCGGGTGGTGCTCCTGGGCCAAGGTCGCCTTCGGCAACGAAAAGTTCGTCGAGATTCTTTATGAAGGCATCGTCGGAGCCGTGCATGCGTATGAGTCCGTCGGGATCCTGCGGCACCATGAAGGTGTACTGCCATCCGTTGCCCTCGGTGAAGTCGCCCACACCGTCGCGGTGATTGGCAAGGAATGGGTCGTATGGCTCATACCAACTGCCGTCGGCCATCTTGGGGTGGATTTTCATGATCGACTTGTCGAAGAGAGTCTCGTAGGAGCGTCCGCGCTTGATGAACTCGTCGTAGACCTCGGTACGTCCCATTTTCTTTGCCATGAGGGCGAGTCCCCAGTCGTCGACGGCATACTCGAGGTTGACTGATGTGGCTTCGCGCAGGCGGTCGGCGGGGATGTATCCAAACGACATGAAGTCTTTCACGCCTTTCTGCTGCGGGTTGGTGGCTGTTTTCACCATTGCTTTTAGTGCTCTCTCGGCATCAAATCCGCCAATGCCCTTCAGATAGGCATCGGCAATCACCGGCACCGAGCTGTAGCCTGGCATGGTGTTGGTTTCTTCCATCATGAGAGGCCAGATGGGGAGCTTACCGTTTTGGTCGCAGATGCTCAGCATGGAGTTGATCATGTCGGGCAGATAGTCGGCAGCAATGAGGGTGAACATGGGATGCAGCTGGCGATATGTATCCCAGAGCGAGAAAATGGAATAGTTCTTGAACGTATTGTCGCTGTAGATGCGATCGTCCATTCCGCGGAAATCGCCATTGACATCGCAGTAGAGTGATGGTGCGATAAAGGTATGATAGAGAGCTGTATAGAAGATGGTCTTATCTTCCTCGCTGCCTTCTACATCTACGATTGACAGCATCTTGTTCCACTTCTCCACGGCTGTCTGTCGCACGGCATCGAAGTCCCACGTAGTGCCTTCGGCTTCGAGGTTCATGCGTGCGTTCTCACAGCTTACCGACGAGATTGCAAGCTTCACGAGAATCTTGTCTACGCCAGTGCCGAACGATGCGACAGCCTTCACCTCACGCGACTGCAGCTCTGTGCCTTTCGACGGTGTGTCGTGGGTGAAGACGTTGAAGTCGGTCATTGGCTGACTGAGCTTTGCGTAGAAGAACATCTTCCGGCGGTCGGCCCATCCATGACAGAAGCGGAAACCTTCTATCGTAGTATCGTCCACCTTGCGTATGTAAGCCTCATCGGGATGGCTGCCGTTGCCGTTGAGCAGGTCGAACATTACTCGGCGGTCGTCCTGTCCTCGGAAGGTGTAGCGATGGTAGCCGACGCGCTCTGTGGCTGTCAGCTCGACACCGACTCCGTTTTCGAGTTCCACGGCATAGTAGCCCGGCATGGCTTTTTCCTTTTCGTGCTTATAGTAGCACGATGCAGCGCCTTTGATGTTCTGCTGGCGTCCGCGCCACGTGCGCATCTCGCCGGTATATGGCATTAGGTTGAAGTCACCGAGGTCGCCACAACCGGTGCCGCTGAGATGGGTATGGGTGAAACCAATCATGATGCTGTCGCTGTAGTGATAGCCTGAGCACCAGTCCCAGCCTTTGTTTATGTTCTGCGGTCCGAGTTGCAATGCGCCGAATGGCACGCTTGCTCCGACGAAGACATGACCGTGTCCGCCCGACCCGATGAACGGATCTACGTAGGACACATAGTCTTTCTGAGCCGATGCCGTGACTGCAAACGCCGCCAGCATAAGCCCGATGGTGATGAATTGTTTTCTTATGTTCATAACGATTTGCTTGTTTAGGTTTTCTATAACTGCTCGAGGGCGCGTGCGAGCTGGTCGGGACAGCTTGTCGGCTTGGTGCCGCAGGTGATTCCGCGGAGCCGGTTTTTCACTTCTTCTGCCTTCATTCCCTTCACCAGTGAGCAGATGCCTTTCAGGTTGCCGTTGCAGCCGCCCACGAAACCGATGTCGGCTATGCGGCCCTCATCGTCTATCCGAATGACGATCTGACGGCTGCAGGTACCACTCGTCGTGTATGTGATTTCCTTCATAAAATGTGTCTGGTTAAGTCGAAAACAAGATTAGTCGCAAACATTATGCGGCTAATCTTGCGATATCTCCATTTGTCGTTTTCCCTGCGTTTATTCCTCGGGCTTCATGTTGGTGTACACTGTCTGTACATCGTCGAAGTCCTCGAGTCGTTCCACCATTTTGTCGATGGTCTCGCGCTGCTCTGGTGTGACATCCTTCAGGTCGTTAGGAATTCGTGTGAACTCAGCGCCTGTCACTTCGAAACCTTCGCTCTCGAGGTGCTTCTGAATCTCTCCGAAGCTCTTCGGGTCGCCGTAGATGGTGATTTCGTTGGTTTCCTCGTCTTCGTCGAACTCGTCTTCCACGCCATAGTCGATAAGGTCGAGAATCATCTCATCCATGTCCAGCCCGTCTTTCTTCTTGAATGTGAATACGGCCTTGTGGTCGAAGAGGAACGAGAGCGAACCTTGTGTTCCGAGGTTGCCGTTGAACTTATTGAACACTGAGCGTACATCGCCGACGGTGCGGGTTGTGTTATCGGTCAGTGTCTCGACGAACACGGCCACTCCATGAGGTCCGTAGCCCTCGTAGTTCACTTCCTTATAATCGCTCTGGTCCTTGCCCATAGCGTTTTTGATTGCACGCTCGATGTTGTCCTTCGGCATGTTTTCGCGCTTTGCGTTGGCAATGATGGCGCGCAGTGCGGGGTTGTTTTCTGGCTCAGGACCGCCAGCCTTCACGGCAATGGCAATCTGCTTACCGATACGGGTGAATGTCTTGGCCATGTGGCCCCATCTCTTCAGTTTTGTCGCTTTGCGATATTCAAATGCTCTTCCCATGTGTATAATTGAAAATTGAGAATTGAAAATGGATAATTATGATTACAATTGGCTACTTGATGTGATATTCTTATTTCATTATGATTGAAAACTGAGAAGATAAAATGGACAATTATGATTACATTTGTCTGATTGACATGTTATTCCTAATCTTTCCTTTTTTCACTCTTTATTCCAATCCCCCCTCCCCTGGGAGGGGTTGGGGGTGGGCTTAAGTTTATCTCAGTTCGGCGCCGAGTTGCTTTTTGAGGTTCTGGATGAGTTTGTTCATCACGGCCTCGATGGCTTTGTCGTTGAGGGTCTTCTGCTCGTCCTGGAGGATGAAGTTCACTGCATAGCTCTTCTTGCCTTCGGGGAGATTCTTTCCTTCATAGACGTCGAAGAGCTCGATGCTCTTCAGGAGTTTGCGCTCTGTCTGCCGTGCCACCTGCTCCACCTGCGCAAATTCGACGCTCTTGTCCAACAGCAGGGCGAGGTCGCGGCTTACGGGTGGGAACTTCGATATCTCGGTGTATTCCACCTTGTTCTTCCTTACGGCGCGCATGACGTTGGTCCAGTTCACGTCGGCGAAGTAGACCTCGGCAGCGATGTCCATCTCTTTCTGTATCTTATGGCTCACGATACCCATCTCTGCCAGCACCTTGCCGTTTCGTCCGAGCACGGTGATGCCTTTCGAGAAGATGTTGTTGTCGCTTGACTCCTGAACGGTCATGGCCGGGGTGAGTCCTATGCGGGCGAAGACGTTGTCGACGTATGCCTTCAGCTCGAAGAACGTCGACTGCTCGTCGGGATGTGCCCATGAGCCACTCACGCGCTTGCCGGTGACCCACAGCCCGAGGTGCTGTTCCTCGGTGTAGGCACGTATTGGTGCGTCGTCGGTAGCCTGCGAGGCATCGAAGTGGTAGCAGTTGCCCATCTCGAAGAACCGAAGGTCGGGACGTTTACGGTTGGCATTTCTCACTATACTTTCGAGTCCGCCGAAGAGGAGCGTCTGGCGCATCACTCCGAGGTCGGCACTCAGCGGGTTCATCACCTTCACCATGCGGGCTTCGGGATATTTGTTCAGCTTGTCGCCGGCATAGTAGGCGGTCTTCGTGAGGGAGTTGTTGAGTATCTCGTTGAACCCACATCCTACGAGTTGCTCGCCGACAAGGTTCTCAAGGCGGTAGCGTCGGTCGGCATCTTCGGCAACGGTGAGCGAGCTGTTGAGCTGGGTGGGGATCTCCACATTATTATATCCATATATGCGGAGGATATCTTCTACCACGTCGCATGGGCGCTGCACGTCTACCCTGTAGGCCGGCACGACGAGCTCGAGCCCTTCGGCTGTCTCGCCAACTATCTTCATGTCGAGCCATCCGACAATGTTCTTTATCGTTTCGACGCCTATTTCCTTGCCAATCAGCCGGTTTACATAGTCGTATTCGAGCGATACGTTAAAGTCGTTGATAGGCTCTGGATATACATCGTTCACCTGCATCGACACCTTTCCTCCTGCCAATTCACGGCAAAGGATAGCTGCCTGCTTGAGTGCATAGATTACTCCGTTGGGGTCTACTCCGCGCTCAAAGCGGTAGCTGGAGTCGGTGCTTAGTCCGTGGCGGCGTGCCGACTTCCTGATCCACGTGGGATGGAAGTATGCGCTTTCGAGCACCACGTCGCGTGTTGTCTCATACGTTCCGCTGCCCTTTCCGCCGAACACTCCGGCGATGCACATTGGCTCCTCGGCGTTGCAGATGGCGAGGTCGCGGTTGCTCAGTTTGTGCTCCACGCCGTCGAGGGTGACAAATGGCGTGCCCTCTTCGAGCGTGCGGACGACAATCTTGTGCCCTGTCACCATGTCGGCATCGAAGCAATGCAGCGGCTGTCCGTAGGCCATCATCACGTAGTTGGTGATGTCTACGATGTTGTTTATCGGGCGTAGTCCTATCACGCGCAGCTTGTTCTGCAGCCACTCGGGGCTTTCCTTCACCTCGCATCCGGTGATGCTCACGCATGAGTAGCGCTTGCAGGCGTCGGTGTTTTCTATCTCTACGCTGATGGGCATGTCGTCATTATCTACTGTGAAAGCATCGCAGCTTGGGCGATGCAGCGATGTCTCGTAGCCGTTCTGCTTGAGCCATGCGTAAAGGTCGCGTGCCACACCCCAGTGCGACAGTCCATCGGCGCGGTTGGCAGTGATGTCGACCTCAATCACGTAGTCGCTCTCAAGGTGGTAGTAGTCGGCTGCAGGCTGTCCTACAGGGGCGTCCTCGGGCAGTACGATGATGCCGGAGTGGTCGGTGCCTACTCCGATTTCGTCTTCTGCGCAAATCATTCCGTTCGACTCCACGCCGCGGAGCTTCGAGCGCTTGATTGTGAACTCCTGGTCGCCATCGTAGAGTGTGCATCCCAGGTCGGCCACGATCACCTTTTGCCCTGCTGCCACGTTTGGCGCGCCGCACACTATCTGCTGAGCCTCATCGCGGCCCAGGTCTACCGTGCACACGTGCAGGTGGTCGCTGTTGGGGTGCATCTCGCAAGTGAGCACCTTGCCCACATAGAGGCCCTTCAGTCCGCCTTTGATTGTCTGTACTTCTTCTACCGATCCCACCTCGAGGCCGCACGACGTAAGGGCAGCTGCCACTTCGTCGGCCGACAGGATGAAATCAACATATTCCTTTAACCATTTATAAGATATGTTCATTGCGTATACGTTTTTGTCTCTTTTTTTAGCGATGCAAAGACAGTGCAAGCTGAATGCATAGAGAGGAGCCTTGCTTCTCTCTATGCTGAAGCACAGCCTGTCTTCGCATATTTTTAGCGATGCAAAATTAATAAAAATTACAAGGATTGCAAAACTTTACGCTCATTTTTAAAGCCTAAGTTGGTTTTATAGGAAAAATCTTCCGTCGAAGCTGGTGTTTGTCTTCGGATTGAGTACAAGGTTCATGTACTCTGAGTACAAAAGCCATGTACTCTGAGTACAAAGCCCATGTACTCGCAGTACAAAGGCTTTGTACTCCCGCCTGTCGAACCGAAAGAGGATGCATGCAAAGCCCGGAATCTGCGGCAAAGGACAATTTTTCGGCGCTTTTCTTTTGTTTTTCACTCAGCTTTTTTCGCTTCGCTCAACAGCCCGTCACTACCTTTAGCTTCGCTGAAGTTAAGCTGCGTTTCGGCATAAATAATAAAATTTTTCAATTTTTATTTTGTTCTGCGCTCAACTTGCATTAACTTTGTCAGCAAATAGAAACTATAAACAATCTTAATATGAAACTAAACGGAAGAAGAGAAAGCGATAACGTAGAAGATCGCAGAGGTATGTCAACCGCAGCCAAAGCCGGTATCGGCGGATTGGGCGGTATAATCATTGTGGCTCTGTTCACACTGCTGAGCGGTGGTAATCTGGGCGATGTCATCAGTAATGTGGTTCAGAGTGGCGGGCTCTCCGGGCTCCAGGAGGAGCAAGTGGAAGGCCAGCGCGAGTTCACACAGGAAGAGCAGGAACTGGCAAAGTTCTCCCGCCAGGTGCTCGCAGGAACAGAGGACGTGTGGACGGAAGTGTTCCAGCAGATGGGAAGGAAGTATACTCCCCCCACCCTCGTGCTCTTCACCAACCGCGTGAACAGTGCTTGTGGTTCGGCATCAGCAGCAGTGGGACCATTCTATTGCTCGGGTGACCAGAAGTTGTACATCGACTTGTCGTTCTTCACAACGATGAAACAGCAACTTGGTGCAGGAGGCGACTTCTCGTATGCTTATGTGATTGCTCACGAAGTGGGACATCATGTTGAAAACCTGTTGGGCACTCTTGGAAAGGCTCACCAGCAGATGGAGCGCATGGATAAGGTGAATGCCAATCGTGTGAGCGTGCGTCTTGAGTTGCTGGCTGACTTCTATGCCGGCGTATGGGCTCACTACGACAACGAGAAATATGCTTCGCTCGAAGCTGGTGACGTTGAGGAAGCTATCGACTGTGCACAGAAGATTGGCGACAACTATCTGCAGGAGAAGGCACAGGGCTACAGCCAGCCCGAGTCGTTCACTCACGGCACTTCGAAGCAACGCATGAAGTGGCTCAGCCTCGGTATCAAAACTGGCGATATGCGCATAACGACATTCGACAAGAGCGACGCAGAGCTGTAACTCATAGTCGAAACAATACAGCACAAAGGCAGACCTACAAACAGCAGGCCTGCCTTTTTTATTATCTCTAGAAGTACATTCCTACACAAAAACAGCAGTTGCCTCGGATTATTCCTTTAGCAACTGCTGTTACTTTTACTTGCTTTCACTACTAAAAGCGAAGTATCTTTACGTCAGGTCATCATGCAATCAATCGGGAATCTCCCAGCCCACTGCCGACGCTCCGAGCACTGCTGCCTCACTACTATTTCTTCATTTCATTGATAATCACCTGAATATCCGCAGTGCTCACCTTTCCATCGTGGTTGAGGTCATATGGATCATATTTTGGCAACTCTGCATCTTCTACAATTATTGCAAATTCTTTCCATACTTCCATTGCTTTATATCGAACCCCGCTTCCCTCAGGCACATGCAAATCACAATAACCGTGTACAGGCACATCTTTAAAAGTCCTTTCTGTTATAACAACAGGCTTGCGTAACAAACAATATATGTCGCTAAGGTTTTTACATTCAAAAAAAGCTCCATCTCCAATGGTAGTTACACCACTACCGATTGTTACGGAAGTAAGACCCGAACATCTTTCAAACACAGATTCTCCAATGCTCGTCACGCTGTTTGGTATTGTGACGGAGGTAAGGCCAGAGCAGCCACAGAACGCACAATCTCCGATGCTCGTTAAACTGTCAGAAATAGTGACAGAGGTGAGGCCTGTGCAACTAGAGTATTTGCAACTTATTGTGTTTCAATTTGTTTTGCTTAAAACGGTAGAAAAGTGGTTTTGTGGATTCTATTGAAGAAGAAAACAGCGAAGATTTAACGTTTTTAACATTTGAAAACCACAAATAGTAATCGAATGTGCAATGATTCGTTTAATTTGACTACGCTTCATTTTTGAGAGCATAATATGGTTTCAAAATGTGGAAACTACAAATAAAATCTTATGGAAATGTAGTTCAAATGATAACAAACTC
>JAFUVV010000022.1 GCA_017477435.1 Prevotella sp. | reverse complement strand
TAATTTAATTAATGAATAATTCGTGATAATTCGTGTTTTTATTTTAACACGAATTGCCATGAATTGACCATAAATTATTCATAAATTTTATGTACAATTAATTTTGAACAGTTACTTAATAAGGCATTGCGCCATGTTGTGTGCAAACGTAGGCACTTACCTCCACAGCCTTTCTGTGTGCCTCGGCTATGCTCTTGCCACTTAGTATCGAGGCGACGAAAGCCCCTGTAAATGAGTCGCCGGCACCCACTGTGTCAGCAACCTCAACCTTCGGCGTGGGCAGGAATGACTTCTCGTCAGCGGTGAAAACATAGCTGCCTTGAGTCCCGCAAGTGAGGATGAGTATCTTCAGATTGTACCTGTTGAGAAGACTCATGCATTGCTCCTCAGCGTTCAAACCCTTCAGGCTAAACATTTCAGCTATGGTGATAAGTTCTTCGTCGTTTATCTTCAGGATGTTACACCGCTTCAGACTGTCTTCGATTATCTCTTTAGAATAAAAACTCTGCCTGAGATTTATGTCGAACACCTTCAGTATATTGTCGCGGCGTGGCATTTCGTCGAGAAATGAATATATTGTCTGGCGACTTATACTGCTTCGTTGTGCCAGTGAACCGAAACACACTGCCTGTGAATCAGCAGCTATTGCCCTCAAAGCGTCGGTGTAGGGAATATTATCCCACGCCACATCTTCTTTTATATTATACTTCGGAATGCCAGCTTCACCCAGTTCCACTTCTACGGTACCCGTTGCGAATGGTACCACATTGAGGTTGTGTGGTAGACTCTTCTCATCTAGTCGCTCAATGATTTCCCTTCCGAGGCTATCGTCGCCAATAGCACTCACCACCACTGCATTCATCCCCATTCGTGCAGCATGATAGGCGAAGTTTGCAGGAGCACCGCCAAGTTGTCGCCCCTCAGGCAGACAATCCCAAAGCACTTCACCGATTCCAACAACATTTCTCATACTCTTTCAGTGTTATTTTGCTAATCAATTTAACGGTATTTATTAAAAGTATAAAGTTCAATATGCGAAGATACGATGAAAAAACAGAAAAGCAAAAGACAAATCTCGAAAAAACTTTTTTTAATATTTATTTCTCTTCATAACCATTATCTGCGCTTGATAGTGAAATAATGTTGATGTGGAAATAAAAACATTATTATGTTTTGTGCGTTTCGGATTTTGTGATTATCTTTGCCAAAGGTAATAATTGATAACGGATACGATAAATGACAAGGCTAATGACTAGACGCTTAGTGTGCGCCTCTGTATTGCTGCTGTGCACTATTAGTATGTCTGGGCAGGTGTATGACCTGCGCTGCGAGGGTATGCGTGCTCCTTTAGGGATAGACACCACAGTGCCTCATTTCAGTTGGAAAAATACCCTCAATCGTGTAGGACAGCGACAGACTGCCTACGAGATTGAGGTGGGTAGCGATAGTGTCGCTCTTGCTGCGGGCAACGCTGATATGTGGCAGTCGGGGAAAGTGATGTCTGCTGAGCAGGTGATGGTGCCCTATGAAGGTAAGACTCTGGCTAGCAGACAACTATGCTATTGGCGACTGCGCACTTGGGATGAGCAAGGTGCAACAACGAAGTGGAGCAGCGTGGAGCGATTCGCAGTGGGAATACTTGATGGCATGAGAGGTGAGTATATAGGCAACGATGCTGTGGTGGCACAACTGCGCACAACAGTGAATATAGCCACACCAGGCAATGGCCCGGTCTTTGCATATCTGAATTCGTTGGGATATCATGAGCTATTCGTTAACGGACAGCGTGTCGGAGATAACGTGCTTCAACCTGCAATGTCGCAGTTGGATAAGCATTCTCTTATCGTCACTTACGACATAACACCATACATAGTTGAGGGTGATAACGAGATAATTGCGTGGATAGGTCAGGGATGGTATAAGACCACTACTTTCAAGGCACAGTATGGCTGTCCGTTGCTGAAGGCAGAGATTTGTCAACTTTTCGACGGCTCATGGCAGTTGTTATCGCAGAGCGACGCTACTTGGCAAGGAAAGAGTGCGGGGTATATATATACTGGCAACTGGTATCCGCTGATGTTCGGCGGTGAACGTGTGAACGCCAATGCTTCTAGCATATGGGGGAGTGTTAAGGTGTACGATGTTAGTAACATGATTGCCACGCCGCAGTTGTTTGAGGGTAACCGTATCACTGACCATATAGAGCCTGTGACACTCACACTGCAGGATGACGGCTCGACGGTAATCGATTTCGGACGTGTGGTGACAGGATGGCTGCATGTAGATTTCGAGGGATTGACAAAAGGCAACGCTGTGACAATGGAATACAGCGACTATATCCCCATTGGAGGTACATTCGAGAGTCAGGGAGAGAGCGATACTTATATCCCTCGTGGCGACGACACAGAGACATTCTGCAACCGTTTCCATCATCATGCTTTCCGTTATGTGCGCATAAAGGGTGCCTCCGATTTCAAGGCTGAGGCACTGCAGATAAGTGCATTGCCAAAGACTGGCGACGTGGCATCATTTGCATGTAGCGATGAGAATCTGAATGCCATTCACGACATGATTCACTATACCATGGAGTGCCTGACCTTCTCAGGCTATATGGTTGACTGCCCTCATCTTGAGCGCATGGGTTATGGTGGCGACGGCAACTCTTCGACGATGACGTTGCAGACTATGTATGATGTGCAGCCTACTTTTATGAACTGGCTGTCGGCATGGAGTGATAATGTTGATGCCGACGGATCGCTGCCCTATGTAGCACCGGCAGGTGGCGGAGGTGGCGGACCTTATTGGAGTGGCTTCTTTGTGAAAGCTCCCTGGCGCATGTATCTCAATTATGGCGACCGACGCCCCATGGAGAGATATTACGAGCAGATGAAACATTGGCTCGACTATGTGGAGAAATATACCGTTGACGGACTTCTCCAGCCATGGCCCGACACACCAAACCGCATGTGGTTTCTCGGTGACTGGCTGGCACCTGACGGTGTCGACGTGGGTGGCGAGTCGGTAATCCATGCCAACAATTGCTTCATCAGCGACTGCCTCGCCAATATGACAACGATGGCTCGTCTGCTTGGCAAAGAAGATGATGCGCAGCAGTTTGACGACAGACGTCAGCAACTAAATAAGGCCATCCATGCCAAATACTACCACACCGCGGGTTACTATGCCAACGGCACTCCTATAGATCAGGCCTATGCCCTGCTGGCTGGCGTGCCTGAGACTGAAACGCAAGAGAACAGAGTGGTGCGGCGACTGGTAAGTGACAGTAATAATAAATATGGTAAGCATATAGCCGCAGGATTGTTTGGCGTACCTATATTCACCGAGTGGGCTGTGCGCTATCGTCAAGCAGACCTTATGGCTGACATCCTTCGCCAACCCGACTACCCCGGATATCTCCACATGATTGCCAACGGTGCCACAGCCACGTGGGAATACTGGGATGGGCAACGCAGTCATGTGCACAATTGCTACAACGGCATTGGTACATGGTTCTATCAGGCTGTCGCAGGCATACGTCCTGACGTGGAGGCTGGTGGATACCGCCATTTCTTCATCGACCCACAGTATCCCTCTGGCGTCACATGGGCAGAGGGTGCAAAGCCTACTCCTTATGGAATGATACGTGTGGCCTGGCAGCGTGAGGAGGGTGTCGTTGATGTGACAGTTCCTGTAGGTACCACCGCCACTGTATATGTCCCCGCCACGTCTGCCGAGCAGACCATCTACGATGGCAACCGTGCCGCAAGCAGCGTAGAGGGTACCATCCCACTGGGCTACGCTGACGGACTGCAGATATTCCTCATCGGTGCCGGGCATCACCGTTTCGCTCCGCATCCCACCAGTGGCATCACGATGCCCAAGGCAAAGAAGCGCGGCAAGCTGACGGTGACTCCCAATCCTGTCACCGACACCCTGCGATGGTCTGCCGACAAGCCAGTGGAGAGGCTTAGTTTATACGACGCAAAGGGTGCGGCAGTGAGATATACCCCTGTCAGCGACGACGCTATCAGCCTCTCGGGGCTCAGCAACGGCGTTTATATCCTCGCCGCCCACACACCCACAGGCACTCTCGCCGCAAGGGTAGTGAAACGATAACAATCACCTTTCCCCGTTTTCACCATGATAATAATCCGCAATCGTCTGATTCCGCCAAAGCGTTTTGATGCCATCAATCTGTTTGGTGTTCTCTTCTGCCGCGACAGCAGTAGGGTGACGCTGCGTGTGATACGTCATGAAAGTATCCACACGGCGCAGATGCGTGAGATGCTATTCGTGGGGTTCTACGTGTGGTATCTTGCCGAATGGATTGTGCGTATTTTCATGCGGGGCAATGCCTATCATAATATATCGATGGAACGTGAAGCCTATGAAAACATGTACGACGATGACTATCTGAGCCATCGTCGTCCGTATGCATGGGTAAGGTATTTAAAGAAATGAAACGCCTGCCCTCGGGTGAGGTTATAGGAGGTTTAATGTTCCGAAGTGATCGGGACAATGGAAGTTTGGATGTGGTAGGGATATGTCGTTCCAGGCGAGGAAGTGAGGATTTGGCAGCTTGTCGCCGCATTTATAGAAGTTTGCTCTTATTATCTTCCCTTTCTTCATTGTTATATTGTGGCGGAAAAATGCCGTGAATGGTACGACGAGAGCCAGCTGCCAAGGTTTCCCCTTCTGCTTTTGCAGCGGTAATGTCCTTTTGTCGATGTGGGTATTGTCGCAATTACTGATTGGCTCAGGATTCAGCGACGACCACCTTCGGATAGACTTCAGCGTCTCCTTAGGAGCCAGTTGCCTGCCGTCGCGGCTGCTACCGAATCCCATGAGCAGTGTGCCCATGCAGTTGCACTCTACGTTGTAGTATGTGCCGTCGTTCTCTGGCTGGCAGAAGAACTCGCAGCAGGAGTCTTCCCACACATGTCCGTTGTCGGCATCTGCCGCCGCTGCCACATACTCCTCGCTGACAACATAGTGGAGCAGGAATGCCTCGTCGGTGATGCCGATGCGCACCTTCACCTCCGGTTGGTAGGGATATTCCTCTGCCCATGGTGCACATGCTATTTCTTCAAATCCGATGCCTGCCGCGTCGAGCAGTGGCGGGACGTCGGCGGCAAGGGGGCGATGAATGCCGCCCAGGTGTTCTACTTTCAGCGTCTTCATCGTGTCAGTCTCTTTATGAAATCGTTCATTTCTCCTTCATGCCGCATGACATCGCGGAAGAGTGCCATCTGGTTCTCTGTCCTGACGAGGTTGTGCTCAGGATACTGGATTTTGTAGTATGTATCGCCGTTGATGTAGTCGGTGAGGAATCTCACTGCCTGCATGAACGGGAACAGTGCTGCTGCGAAGGGCAGGTTGTCGCGCTCTATCGGCGTGAGGAACGACTCCGACCCTTCGATATATCCTTCGGTGAAAGCACGGAAAATCTCCATATTGAAGCCTACATCCTTCAGGTCGGGACAGTCTTCGGCCACGAAGTTAGCTCCTGTGCGCAGGAAGTCGCCGTAGTCGGAGAACACGAAACTCGGCATCACAGTGTCGAGGTCGATCACGCAGAGCACGTGGCCGTCTTTGTCGAAGAGCATATTGTTCACCTTCGTGTCGCAGTGGCAGATGCGCTTGGGCAGCCGTCCTTCTTTATACAGCTCTTCGGCCATGCACATGTGCTCCACGTGGTCGTAGATCTCGTTGAGCAGATTGCTCACTTCCTTCACCCTTCCCACTTTATCTTCTTTCGTTGCCTCGTCGAGCTGACGCCGGCGGAGCGCCATGTTGTGGAAATCAGGAATCGTCTCTCCCAGCTGTTCGGGAACGTCGGTGAGCATTGCTTCAAACTCAGAGAACGACCGTCCTGCCGAATAGGAGTACTCTGGCGTCACGGCCTCGTAGGTATAGGCATCGGGAATGAATACCGCTACGCGCCAGTAGGTGCCGTCGGGAGCCTCAAAGTAGGTCTTTCCTTCCTTTGTTGGAACGAATGTGAGCACCTTGCGGTCGATGTCTTTCTCGCCTCGCTGCAGCAGTTTTGCCCTTATGTGTTGCGTCACCACCTCGATGTTCCGTTGCAGCAGTGGTACGTCGGTGAATATGTTGTTGTTAATGCGTTGCAGCACATAGTCGGGCGTCGTGCTGCCGGCGGTAGTGATCTTCAATGTGTCGTTGATGAGACCATTACCGAGCGGCTTCACATCGATTACTTCCCCCTGCAGGCAGAAGTGGGCTGCAACGTCGAAAAAATGTCTGTTGTCAGTGACCATAATATTTGTTCTTTTTGTTTACTGTTATTCTCCGGCTTCAGTACATGGGCTTTGCAATCTCGGTATGCGGGCTTTGTACTTGCAGTACATTGTCGTTGTACTTGGAGTACAAGAACGTTGTACTGCGGTCAGAGAGGTTTATATTCGACGAAGGCCTCCATTGCCTCGTAGCATGCCAGACCGAGTTGGTCGTAGAGAGCGGCTGTGGCGCGGTTTCTGTCTTCGGCTCGTTGCCAGAACAGGCGTTCGTCGTTGCCCATGAAGGGTGCGCTCTCCATCTGCGACTGGTGCTTTAGTATTGCGTTTCTCTTGGCTCGTAGCTCTTCTGGACTCATTGGCACGCACATCTCGATGTTTTCAATTTCCCATTCTGCCCATGCTCCGCGATACATCCATGTGCGGCACTCTTTGAGCCATTCTGCGCCGTCGGCTTTCTCCAGGTCGATGGCAGCGAGCACGGCGTCGGTACACTTGCGGTGGGTACCGTGTGGGTCGGCGAGGTCGCCGGCAACGTATATCTGGTGGGGCTTCACCTCTCTGAGCAGTGCACGGACGATTTCCACGTCGGCCTCGGTCATGGGCAGTTTTTCTATCTTGCCCGACTCATAGAAGGGTAGGTCGAGGAAATGAACATGAGAGAGAGGGATGTTGTTGTAGGTGCAGGCCGTGCGGGCTTCGCCGCGACGGATGAGACCCTTGATGGTGAGGATGTCGCGAGAGTCGGGATCGTCTTTTTTCTTGGAGGCGAGGAAGGTCTTTATTTCTTTGTACTTGTTTTTTATCACCTCGTCTTTGTCGCCTCCGAAGAGCTGGTTGAATCCGTTTATGAAGTGCATGAATCGCGTCACCTCTTCGTCGCCGACAGCGATGTTGCCCGATGTCTCGTAGGCAATGTGCACGTCGTGGCCTTGTGTGACGAGTCGCTGTATTGTTCCTCCCATCGAGATGACGTCGTCGTCGGGATGTGGTGAGAATACGATGACGCGCTTTGGATATGGTGTGGAGCGCTCGGGGCGGTAGGTGTCGTCGGCATTGGGCTTGCCTCCGGGCCAGCCGGTGATTGTGTGCTGAAGGTCGTTGAAGATCTTTATGTTTGCATTGTATGCCGATCCGTAGAGTGCGAGCAGCTCGGTGAGCCCGTTTTCATTGTAGTCTTTGTTTGTCAGCTTGAGTATCGGCTTTCCTATTTTCAGGCATAGCCAAACGAGAGCCGAGCGCACCAGCTTGTCGTTCCACGTGCACGACTTCACGAGCCAGGGGTGGATTATTCGCGTCAGTTTGCTTGCTGCCGAGAGGTCGCAGACGACGTGGGCGTTGTTGTGGGTCTGCAGGAACGAGGCAGGTATGGCGTCGGTGAGGCGTCCTTCGACTGTCTCGCGGATGATGTCGGCTTTCTCTTCGCCCCAGGCCACGAGGAATATCTTGCGCGACTTGAGTATGTTGGAGATGCCGAGGGTGATGGAGCATGGTGGAACTGGTTCGTTTGTGCCGAAACTCATGGTCATCTCCTCTCGCGAGAGTTGGTTGACGAGTATTATTCTCGATGTCGACGACAGTCCTGAGCCAGGTTCGTTGGTTGCAATGTTGCCCACACGTCCTATGCCGAGTAGCATCACGTCGATACCCCCGAACGACTCGATGCGCTGCTCGTAGAGGCGGCATGCCTCCTGCACCTTGTCTTGCTCTATTGTCCCGTCGAAGGAGAAGATGTTCTGTGCGGGAATGTCGACGTGGTCGAGCAGTCGGTCTTTCAGTTGCCTGATACTGCTGTTCTTCGTGGTATCGGTGATGGGGAAATACTCATAGGCATTGAACACCACGACATTGCTGAAGCTCAGTGTGCGGTTTTCGTAGCGTCGGATGAGCTCGGAATACACCGGTGTGAGCGACAGTCCTGTGCCGAGGCCGAGCACGCAGTACTTGCCTTCTCTCTGTCGTGCCTTTATCTCGGCCTCTACCTGGTCGGCGATGTGACTGGCACCGTCTTCTGTCTTTGGAAAGATGTCGGTGACTATCTTTTCATATCGTGTCAGCTCGGACCGGTCGACGGCAGTCTTTGGCTGATAGATATCGACCGGTACCTTGTTGAGTACTATCTGTGAACTAAGGTTGAGTCTCATATATTCTCTTTTTCTATGTCTTTGAAATATCTGTATGTGCCCACTTTGAGTTCTTCGGTAGCAGCTTCGTCGCATACGATGATGCCGTGCTGATGCATCTGCAGCGCGCTGATGGTCCACATCTGTGTCACTCCTCCCTCCACTGCTGCTTGCAGTGCACGGGCTTTGTGGTGACCATTGACGAGAATCATCACTTCGCGTGCTGCCATCACAGTGCCCACGCCGACGGTGAGTGCGAGTTTTGGCACTTTGTTGACGTCGCCTTCGAAGAAGCGCGAGTTGGCTATGATGGTGTCGGTGGTGAGTGTCTTCACGCGTGTTCTCGACGTGAGCGACGATCCTGGCTCGTTGAAGGCGATATGTCCGTCGGGGCCTATACCGCCGATGAAGAGGTCGATGCCTCCTGCCTCTTCGATCATCTCTTCGTAGTGGCGGCACTCGGCGTCGAGGTCGGGAGCATTGCCGTTGAGGATATGGATGTTCTCCTTCGGGCAGTCGATGTGGTTGAAGAGGTTGCTGGCCATGAAGGAGTGGTAGCTCTCGGGGTGCTCCTCGGGCAGGCAGACGTATTCGTCCATGTTGAATGTCAATACGTTCTTAAACGACACTCTTCCCTGACGGCACGCTTCTACAAGACATTTATACATGCCTATGGGTGATGATCCCGTAGGCAGTCCGAGCACAAATTTGCGGTCGGGGGTGGGGTTGAACTCGTTGATACGCTTTACGACATGCTCTGCAGCCCAGCGCGAAAGCTGCTCATAGTTTGGTTCAATGATAAGTCTCATGATGTTTTTTTTATTTGAGATATGAGGTCGGAGATTTAAAGGGGAGTGATAATCACGTCTTTGCCTCTCTTACTCGTTATATTGTTAATCCGTTAATTTGTTAATATGTTAATCTGTTAATCCGTTAACATGTTAGTCCGTCAGAAGTCTTCCACGTATTCTCCGTTGGCTTTTATCTTCCTTCCCGGCCACAGGTGTGTGGCGTAGACGAGGCGGTAGTGGTCGTAGAGTTCGGCCATCCGGTCGAGTCGTTTGCGGAAGGCGTCATAGTTTTTCTTGCCGTCGGTCCATTGCACTTCTGCCAGTGCAGCTGCTCGGGGCAGTATCTGATACTCCACGAGGTTTGTGCTTCCGATGTATTCCGTCCACAGATTGGCCTGCACTCCGATGATGTGCTGCTTTGCTTCCACGCTCAGCGAGTCGGGCACAGGCTCGAGTTCATACACTTTCTCCACCGGCACCCACCCTCCTATGAGCATCGGTTCGTGGCTTGTCTCGTTGGTCTGGTAGTAGTCGAAGTAGCAGAAGTTGTTCGGGGCCATGATGACGTCGTGTCCCAGTTGTGCTCCGTGGCTTCCCGGTTTGGGTCCTCGCCAGCTCATGATGGTGGCACTTTGGTTGATGTCGCCCTCCAGTATCTCGTCCCATCCGATGATGCTGCGTCCTTTGGTGTTGACGAATTTCTCCATCTGGTTGGTGAAATATCCCTGCAGTTTGTCGATGGAGAGTCCTTCGCGACTGGCAAGAGCTTTGCATTTTGCACACTCACGCCATCTGTCGCGCGGTGCTTCGTCGCCGCCGATGTGGATATACTTCGATGGGAAGATATCTATTATCTCACTGAGAACGTCCTGGCAGAACTGATATATTTTCTCGTTTCCCAGGCATAGCACTTCGGGGAATATGCCCCACGTGCGCCCCACGGTATATGGTCCGCCTGTGCATCCCAGTTCAGGATAGCTTGCCAGTGCGGCGAGCATGTGTCCGGGCATATCTATCTCGGGCACAACGGTGATGTATCTCTCTGCTGCATATCTCACTATCTCGCGTGCCTCCTCCTGGGTGTAGTATCCTCCGTGCTCTATTCCGTCGAACACTCCCGAGTTGTGGCCCATCACTGTGGTCGGGCGTATGGAGCCTATCTGCGTGAGTCGCGGGTGTTTCTTTATCTCGATGCGCCATCCTTGGTCGTCGTTGAGGTGCCAGTGGAAGCGGTTCATGTTGTGCAGGGCGAGCAGGTCGATGTATTTCTTCACGAAGCTGACGGGGAAGAAGTGACGGCAGCAGTCGAGCATCATTCCTCTGTATCCGAACCGTGGCGAGTCGTTGATCGTTGCTCCCGGTAGTACTATCTCCGTCGTGCCGTCGGTGATGGGCAGCGCCTTGCGCAGGGTCTGTATGCCGTAGAACACTCCTGCGGGGGTTTTGCCTTCTATTGTCACGCCTTTCGCCTTCACGGTGATGCGGTATTCCTCGTCGCCGGCAATCTTTTTCGACAGCGACAGCGTGATGCTGTTCTTCGTCTTGGCCGTGGTCGTGGCGACGCCGATGCCTGCCACCTCTTTTATATATTCGGCCAGGAACTTTGCGTTGCGTGCCATTGCCTCGTCGCCGGAGGGATAGACTATCGGCGTCTGACTGCTGAGGGTGAAGTTGTTGTTATCGGTGAGTTCTATCTGCCTTGGTAAGGGCACAACCTGATAGTCGGCTTTCTGTGTGCCATCGGCAAAGGCGATGCCTGCGGTGAATAGGGCTGCAATAATTGCAACGGCGGTCTTTTTCATGCGGTTAAGTGTTTTATGTATATGATATTGCAAAGGTAGTAATAAAAAATGAAGAATGTAGAATGTAGAATGAAGAATTTTTTTGATGAATGAAGAGTTTTTTTAATAACCCCACTCCTCCGAAAGGAGATAATTATGCATTATGCACTGTGAATCACCTGCGTCAGTTCCTTGATGCTGTCTATCACGTTGTCGGCTCCTGCGTCCTCGAGCTCTTTGCGTGTGGCGTTGCCATAGCTCACTCCGCACGTCCTCACTCCTGCACCGACGCCCATCATTATGTCTACCGGCATGTCGCCCACCACGATGGCCTCTTCTGCGGCGATGCCCATGGCCGAGAGGATCATCTCCACCGGTTGGGCGTCGGGCTTCGGACGAGTGACGTCGTCGCCGCCGACGGTATAGGCCACATACTCACTGATGCCCAGCTCCTCGAGCAGTTCGTGGAGCGAACGGGAGTTGCGCGATGTGGCTATTGCAATGGCTATCCCTTGCTCCTTGAGTCGGTGGAGCGTCTCCCTTACACCGTCGAACAGCGTCGGGGGTATCAGCCGCTTGTTTTCGTCAAAGCGTCGGTGGTAGATGTCGGCACACTGCTTCAGTTCGTCGTCGCTGAGCTCCGGGCACAGTGTGCGGAAGCAGTTCGTCAGCGTCAGTCCTATCGTTGCAGCGCACGTCTGCTCGTCGGGGACGGGCTTGCCCAGTTCGCTGAGCGTCTGCTGCTGAGTGCAGACAATTGTGCGGCGCGTGTCGGCAAGGGTGCCGTCGAAATCGAATATTGCAAGTCGGATGCTCATATATAATAATAGGTGGGGTAGGGCGGCATAGTTGAATTACCGTGCAAATTTACGAAAAAAAACCGATAAAGAGGCTTTTCTCTTTCGCTTTTCATTGCTTCGGTGTTTTTTGGGGTTCAGTACATGGGCTTTGTACTGCCAGTACAAAAACCATGTACTCCGAGTACAACGCCCATGTACTGCGAGTACAACGCCCATGTACTGCATCCGAAAGCCCACCCCTGCCTCTCTGGGTATGGGATACAGCACCACTCCTAACCCCTCCCTAGGGAGGGGAACGCAACCGCGATGAGGGAGCTTCTACCACAGATTAAGTTGATTAAACAGATTTTTCATTCATGCACTATACTAAATAATGTAGATTTCACAGATTTTTTACTAATCATATACATATTATGTTGTAGGGACGGGCTTCATGCCCGTCAGCTAATCGCGGCATAAATATAACAAAATGTGTGTTTGCTGATGGGCATAAAGCCCATCCCTACTAATTAATGAAAAGGGTAAAATGTAAAAAACGATAGTCGGCGATGGTCGGAGGGAAGAAGAAACTAACGCCTGCGGCTAAATGATAAATGATAAATGACAATCATGTTAATCCGCACAAGTCGAAGATAAAAGATAAAAGATTTTTGAAGATATTTTTGAAGATTTTTGGAGGTAAAAAAACGATAGTCGGCAGATGGTCGGAGATGGTCGGAGAGAAAAATATAGTGTAGAGTTATCTGCACAATTCAATGAAAAAACGAACGCGGATGATACGGATTCCTTGGATGTCCCCCTTGGGGGACTATAGGGGACTCACAGATAGTCGTTGATGGTCGGAGCGCGGTATACGCAAAAAAAATATGAACTATGAACCAAGAACTATGAACTTTTTTGTATCTTTGCCGAGAATTATATACGTACATATTAATGAAGGAATTTGTAATCTCCGAGGCTCAGACCGAAACCGCTGTACTTGTAGGACTTATCACCAAGGAGCAGGACGAGGCCAAGACCAAGGAATATCTCGACGAACTTGAGTTTCTTGCCGATACCGCCGGTGCGCAGGTGGTGAAGCGCTTCACCCAGCGCGTGGGAGGACCAAGCTCGATAACATACGTGGGCAGCGGCAAGCTGGAAGAAATCCGGCAGTACCTGCGTGCAGAGGAAGATGCCGAGCGACCCGTGGGCATGGTGATATTCGACGACGAACTCTCGGCAAAGCAGATACGCAACATCGAGGCTGAGCTGAAGGTGAAAATCCTCGACCGTACCTCGCTCATACTCGATATATTCGCCATGCGGGCCCAGACGGCAAACGCTAAGACTCAGGTTGAACTGGCGCAGTATCGATACATGCTCCCCCGCCTGCAACGACTGTGGACACACCTCGAGCGACAAGGCGGCGGCAGCGGATCGGGAGGAGGAAAAGGAAGCGTGGGACTGCGCGGACCAGGAGAGACACAGCTCGAGATGGACCAGCGCATCATACGCCAGCGCATCACCCTCCTGAAACAACGACTCGAAGAGATAGACCGCCAAAAGACCACACAGCGCAAGAACCGCGGGAGGATGGTCAGAGTGGCACTCGTGGGATATACCAACGTGGGAAAGTCGACAATCATGAACATGCTCTCGAAGAGCGACGTGTTTGCCGAGAATAAACTCTTTGCCACCCTCGACACTACTGTGCGCAAGGTGGTGATAGAGAACCTGCCGTTCCTGCTGGCCGACACCGTGGGATTCATCCGCAAACTGCCCACCGACCTCGTCGATTCGTTTAAGTCGACCCTCGATGAGACACGCGAGGCCGACCTGCTCGTGCATGTGGTCGACATCTCACATCCCGACTTCGAGGAGCAGATACGCGTGGTGGAAAAGACACTCGCCGACCTGGGATGTGCCGACAAACCAAGCATGATTGTCTTCAACAAGATAGACAACTACCGTTGGACTCCGAAAGAGGAAGACGACCTGACCCCGATGACCCGCGAGAATGTCTCGCTCGACGAACTGAAACGCACGTGGATGGCACGTATGGGCGACAACTGCCTCTTCATCTCTGCAACAGAGCGGCAGAACATCGACGAGTTCCGCGACGTGCTCTATAAGAAAGTGCGACAGCTACATGTGCAGAAATATCCCTACAACGATTTCTTATATACTGTGTGAAAGGGAGGTCAAGCCTTGAACTCCCTGAACTCCTTTAAAGAAAAGAAAATATGAATCAATACAGACAACTGACAGACTTTGAGATTGACGTGCTCGAGCGTAATAGCTGCTGGAGCGAAGACTGGGGCGATGTGCTTGTGGCCGAGGACTTCCGGCCGAATTATTTCCACCGGGTGATGTTCTATGGCAAGATTCGCCTGGGGTCGTTCGACAAAAGCGTGGAAATAAGCAGCGGATTTGTGAAACACTCGGGAATCAACGATGCCACACTGCGCAACGTGACCATCGGCGACAACTGCCTGATAGAGAAGATATCGGGCTATATAAATAATTACACCATCGGCGACGACTGCCACATTTCGAATGTCTCCACGATGGAAACCACCGAGGGAGCTACCTATGGCGACGGCAATCTGATATCGGTGCTCAATGAGATAGGCGATGGGAACATCGTGTTGTTCAAAAACCTTAACTCTCAATTTGCTGCCTATATGGTGAAGAACTTCAGGAATAAAGCCCTGAAAGATGCCATCATGCGGCTCATCCGAGAAGACATTGAGCGCAGCAAGCCAGAGAGAGGTGCTGTGGGCAACGGCGTGAAGATAGTGAACACCAAGGAGATAACCAATACCATTATCGGCGACGGATGCGAGATAAGCGGTGCAGCACGGTTGAGCGACTGCACGATTATGAGTTCAGACGAAGCCAACGTG
Organism: Prevotella sp.; assembly: GCA_017477435.1. GTDB lineage: Bacteria > Bacteroidota > Bacteroidia > Bacteroidales > Bacteroidaceae > Prevotella. Next base: position 17,973 of record JAFUVV010000022.1, on the reverse strand, counting down.
TTTATCGGTACGGGAGTGATATGTGAGAACTCGATCATAAGCGACGGGTCGAGCATCATCAACAGTGTGAAGATGCAAGACTGCTTCGTCGGCGAGGCATGTCAGATAAGCAATGGTTTCACAGCCTCGGCAAGCGTGTTCTTTGCCAACTCCTATATGTCGAACGGCGAGGCGTGTGCAGCCTTCTGCGGACCGTTCAGTGCCAGCCACCATAAGAGCTCGCTGCTTATCGGAGGACAATTCTCGTTCTACAATGCAGGATCGGCAACCAATTTCTCCAACCATGCCTACAAGATGGGTCCCATGCACTACGGCGAACTGGAAAGAGGCACAAAGACTGCCAGCGGGGCATATATACTGATGCCGGCACATATCGGGGCATTTACCGTATGCTTCGGCAAATTGATGTATCATCCCGACACGCGCAATCTGCCGTTCTCATACCTGATGGCCTATGGCGACGTGATGTACCTCGTGCCAGGACGCAACCTGACCACGGTCGGACTCTACCGCGACATACGCAAATGGCCGAAGCGCGACAGACGGGGACGCTATTGCCGGAAGAGCATCGTCAACTTCGACTGGCTCAGCCCGTTCACCGTGGGAGAGATCCTGCGAGGGAAGAAAATACTCGAAGACCTGCGGGCTGCCAGCGGCGACAACGTGTCGACATACAACTACCATGAGTATGTCATCAAGGCAAGCTCGCTCCGAAAAGGAATAAAATACTACGATATCGCCCTGCGTATATTCATGGGTGCAGTGCTGAAACGCCACAAGCTCGTTCCGCCGTCGACCGAGAAGGGAAAAGGCAACTGGATTGACCTTTCTGGACTGCTGCTCCCCGAGAGCGAAGAGCAACGACTGACCGAAGACATCATCTGCGGAAATTTAGATACCGTGGAGGAGGTGCTCGAGAGATTCCGCGAGATAAACCAAAACTATCCCGAGTATCGCTGGTCGTGGACATATCAGATGATGCTCGACTACTATGGCCTCGACACCCTCACCGAGGAAGATGCCGAACGGATACGACAGGACTACATCACAGCCCGACGGGCATGGATCGCAGAGATACGCAAGGATGCAGAGAAGGAATTCGAACTCGGCGACGTGGAGGACAATGTGCTCGACGATTTCATCGACCAGCTCGACCGAGAAGTAGATTTTGAGAATCAGAAACTGTACATGTGAACAAATTAACAGATAATCATATTAACAAAATCACATATTAACTATGAAGAAAAACATTTTTCGTGTCAGTGTTACGGCGATGGTTGCCGTTATCATGCTGATTGCATTCAGTGCTTGTACGGGAAAGTATAAGTATGAAACCGTGAAGGGCGATCCTACAAAGACTCGCATCTACACTCTCGACAACGGACTGAAAGTCTATCTCTCTGTAAACAAGGAGGCTCCACGTATTCAGACCTATATCGCTGTGCGCACAGGTTCGAAGAACGACCCTGCTGAGACAACAGGTCTTGCTCACTACCTGGAGCACCTCATGTTTAAAGGCACTAAGCAGTTCGGCACCACCGATCCCGAGGCAGAGGCTCCATATCTGGAGGAGATAACAAACCTCTATGAGAAGTATCGCACTCTGACCGACCCGGCCGAGCGTCGTAAGGCATATCATGAGATCGACTCCGTAAGTCAGCTCGCTGCAAAGTACAATATCCCTAACGAATACGACAAGCTCATGGCTGCCATCGGTGCAGAAGGCACTAATGCCTATACGTCGAACGACGTGACCTGCTACACCGAAGACATACCGTCGAACGAAGTAGACAACTGGGCAAAGATACAGGCCGACCGCTTCCAGAATATGGTCATCCGCGGCTTCCATACAGAGCTTGAGGCCGTGTACGAGGAGTACAACATCGGCATTGCTCAAGATTCACGCAAGCTCTGGCAGGCCATCTCGGCAATGCTCTTCCCAGGCCATCCCTATGGAACACAGTCGACCATCGGTACGCAGGAACACCTGAAGAACCCGTCGATAGTGAACATTAAGAACTACTTCGACAAGTGGTACCGTCCTAACAACGTGGCTATCTGCATGGCCGGCGACTTCGATCCCGATGATGTCATAAAGACCATCGACAAGCACTTCGGCTCTTGGCAGCCGGGCGACGACGTGACACAGCCTGAATTCCCTGCGTTGAAGGAATACACCGAGCCCCGCGATACCACCGTCTATGGACTTGAGGCAGAGGCAGTATGGATGGGGTGGCGCTTCGATCGGGGCAACACTCTGCAGATCGATACACTCAATATCATCGAAGGAATACTCTCCAACGGCACCGCAGGACTCTTCGATCTCGATATCAATCAGCAGATGAAGATGCTCGGAGCATGGGCAGGAGTGGAACAGCTGCGCGACCATTCGGCTTTCATCATGGGTGGCAGTCCACGTGGCGGACAGACACTCGACGAGGCACGCAACCTCATGCTCGAAGAAGTGGCTAAGCTCAAGGCTGGCGACTTCTCCGACGACCTGCTGCCTTCGGTTCTGAACAATGCAAAGCTCCGCTACTTCAATGCCCTCGAGAGCAACCAGGCACGTGCCGGAATGTTCGTAGACACCTATATCAACGAAATTCCATGGGACCAGCAAGTGGGACTACTCGACCGATGGGCTGGAATTACTAAAGAAGATGTTGTAGCCTTCGCAAACAAGCATTTCAATGATAACTACGTAGTTGTCTATAAGCGTCAGGGCGAGGACAAGACCTTGAAGAAGATCGACAAACCCGCAATTACAGCTATCCCAACAAACCGCGACACCGTCAGCCAGTTTGTGAAGGACATTCAGGCTGCAAAGGTGAAGCCCATCAAGCCTCGCTTCGTCGATTTCAAGAAAGATCTCAAACAAGGTAAGACCCCGAGCGGACTGCCCTACGTCTATGTGAAGAATACAGAGAACGGCCGCTTCCAGCTCGCCCTCCGTTACGACTTTGGCAATGAAGCCGACCTCCGCTATGCTCATGCAGCAGAATATCTCGACTATTTGGGCACCGACAGCCTGACCAATCAGCAGATAAAGCAGCAGTTCTACAAACTTGCTTGCTCCTATGGAATCAACGTCGGCAGCCGCAACATCACCGTTTCGCTCAATGGCCTAAGCGAGAATATGGGCGAGGCCCTCTCCCTGCTCGAGCATCTCATGAAGTGTGCCAAGGCCGATCCCGACGCTTGGCAGCAGTACGTATCACTCGTAGAAAAGGGGCGCACCGATAACAAATTCGACCAGCGGGCCAACTTCTCAGCCCTCGTGCAGTATGGTATCTATGGAGAATACAACCCCGAGCGCAACATCATGAGCATCGACAGCCTCCGCAAAGCCAATCCCGAAGAGCTGCTTTCACTGCTCAGAGACCTTGACCAGTATGAGCACACCCTCCTCTACTATGGTCCTCTCAAGGATAAACAACTCGCATCAGTCGTCGATGCCAACCACCCAGTTGCAGCCACACTGCGCCCAGTGCCCGAGTGCAAGCACTACGCTATGCAGCCAACAGAGCAGAACGAAATACTCCTCGCACCTTATGATGCAAAGAACATCTACATGCGTATGATTCACAATACCTCTCGTCCGTGGAACCCAGATGAGGCAGCCGTCAAAGCTCTCTTCAACGAATACTACGGCGGAGGAATGAACACGATCGTGTTCCAGGAACTGCGTGAGGCACGCGGCCTGGCCTACAACGCCTTCGCTGCCTATGTCGAACCGACATACATCGACCAGCCAGAGTATTTCTTCACACACATCATCACACAGAACGACAAGATGATGGACTGCGTGCGTCAGTTCCACGCTATTCTCGACACCATCCCCGAGAGCGCGCAGGCATTCACCATTGCCAAGGAAGCACTCACCAAGCGTCTCGCCAGCCAGCGCAACACCAAGTTCGGACTCATCAACGCATGGCTCTATGCAAAATGGTTGGGCATAGACTACGACGTCAACGAGCGCATCTACAAAGCACTGCCCGCACTGCAGCTCAGCGATATCGTCGCTTTCGAGAAGGAGAATATCGCAGGCAAGCCCTATCGCTATGTCATCCTCGGCAGCGAGCGCGACCTTGATATCCCTGCCCTCGAGAAGATTGCACCGGTGAAGAGAATAACTACAGAGCAGATATTTGGCTACTGATGAAAAAAGAGCAGCTGCAAACGCTTGAACGACAAAGCGTTATTTAAGAGCCTCTTTAATGCCGTCAAAGAGCCCTTTTGATGGCAACAACCCAATGCTTTGACGGCATTAGAAAGGCTCTTTACTGAGAGCTGAAGAAATAATGACGATAAACGATAATGATAAAACGATAACGATAAACGAAAACGAAAGAATCATGGCAAAGAATCCAGAGTTTAAGTATGCACCCATGTTCCAGTTGGGGAAGGATACTACAGAGTATCGTCTCCTGACGAAAGAGGGTGTCAGTGTAAGTGAATTTGAAGGGAAAAAGATCCTGAAGGTGAGCCGCGAGGCGCTCACGCTGCTGGCTCAGCAGGCGTTCCACGACTGCGAGTTCATGCTCCGCCGCGAGCATAATGAGCAGGTTGCCGCAATCCTCAGCGACCCAGAGGCATCGGAGAACGATAAGTATGTAGCCCTGCAATTCCTCCGCAATGCCGAGACATCGGTGAAAGGCGTACTGCCCTTCTGTCAGGATACGGGCACGGCTATCATCCACGGCGAGAAAGGTCAGCAGGTGTGGACAGGTTTCGACGATGAGGAAGCTCTCTCCCGCGGAGTATATAATACATACACTGAAGACAACCTGCGCTATTCTCAGAATGCGCCGCTTACGATGTACGATGAGGTGAACACCCGCTGCAACCTTCCTGCACAGATTGATATCGAGGCCACGGAGGGTATGGAGTATCGCTTCGTGATGGTGGCCAAAGGTGGCGGTTCGGCCAATAAGACGTATTTCTACCCGATGACTAAGGCTACGATACAGAATGAAGGCACGCTGCTGCCGTTCCTCGTGGAGAAGATGAAGACGCTTGGCACGGCCGCTTGTCCGCCTTACCACATTGCGTTTGTCATTGGAGGCACGTCGGCAGAGAAGAACCTGCTGACGGTGAAGCTCGCTTCGATAAAGTACTACGATAACCTCCCCACCACTGGCGACGAGACGGGACGTGCCTTCCGCGATGTTGACCTTGAGAAGAAGCTCCTCGTTGAGGCCCATAGGATTGGCCTTGGTGCGCAGTTTGGCGGTAAGCATTTGGCTCACGACATTCGTGTGGTTCGCCTGCCACGCCATGGGGCATCGTGTCCGATAGGCATGGGTGTGAGCTGTTCGGCCGACAGAAACATCAAGGCGAAGATAAATGCCGACGGCGTATGGCTTGAGAAAATGGACAGTAATCCAGCCGAACTCATACCCGAAGATATGAGAAAGCCAGGCGAGGCCGGAGGTATAGTGATCGATCTTGACAAGGGTATCGATGCTGTGAGGGCCGAACTGACGAAGTATCCTGTTTCCACTCGAGTGAATCTGAAAGGCACTATTATCGTTGCCCGCGACATTGCCCACGCAAAGCTGAAGGCTCGTCTCGATGCCGGCGAGGACTTGCCGCAGTATTTCAAGGATCATCCCATTTTCTATGCCGGTCCTGCAAAGACTCCGGAGGGATATCCTTGTGGCTCAATGGGCCCGACAACAGCCAATCGCATGGATCCCTATGTGGACGAGTTCCAGGATCATGGTGCTTCGTTGGTGATGATTGCCAAGGGCAACCGCGGCCAGGTAGTGACAGATGCCTGCCAGAAGCATGGCGGGTTCTATCTGGGTACCATCGGCGGCGTGGCGGCAGTACTGTCGCAGTCGTCGATAAAGTCGATAGAGTGTGTGGAATATCCTGAGCTTGGCATGGAAGCAATATGGAAGATTCAGGTCGAAGACTTCCCTGCCTTTATCCTCGTCGATGATAAGGGCAACGACTTCTTCAAACAGTTGAAGCCTTGGAAGTGCACTTGCTAAATCCACTCGCAGATGCATAATCGAGTCATTACCATTTTGTTTGGCATGCTACTGACAGTATGTCTGCCGGCAGATGCCAGACACATTGGCATACACTCCCACAACGACTACGATCGCGAGCATCCTTTCTTCGATGCGTATAAGGCACATGCCGCGAGCATCGAAGCCGATGTGTTTCTCGTTGATGGAGAACTCTATGTGGCGCACGACCGCGAGGATATCCGTTCATGGCGCACGCTCCGAAATCTCTATCTCGATCCCATCCGTCATCTGTTTCGTTCCAATGGCGGTGCAGGCTATGCCGATGGAAGCACATACCAATTGATTGTCGACTTGAAAGACGGTCGCGAATCGCTGCTCGCCTTGCAGCGTATGATTGAAGAGGAGTATGCCGAGTGCTTCGATACGGAGCATAATCCCCGTGCCATAACGCTTACGGTGTCGGGCGACTTGATTCCAGCAGAGCATTTTGCCGACTATCCCGACTTCATCAAGCACGACGGCAGGGTAGGGCGCACCTATACTCAGCAACAGTTGAAGCATGTGTCGGTGATTAGTCAGGACCTAAGGAAATTCTTCAGCTGGGATGGTGAGCGCGACCTGACGAAAGCCGAAATCGACAGTCTTCGCACTGCCGCACGCGATGTCCACCGCATGGGGAAGAAGATTCGATTCTGGGCAATGCCCGACTCCCCGAAGGCTTGGCAACTGGCAAAACACCTGCGACTCGACTTCATCAACACCGACAACCCTGCCAAGGTGAGGAAATACCTCAAAAGACGATAATGATGAAGAGGCAAGAGACCAGAAGCAAGGGATATGCAAATAACTCTTCAACTTTCATACTATAAATCACAACAAAGATTATGAAAAAAGTTTTTCTTTTTATGGCACTTGCTGCTGCATCGGTGAACTCTTGCGACGAACTGATGAGCAGCGCAACAGAGTCGGGAAAGTCGGGCTCTGATGTTTCCGCTACCGACTCTATTCAGATTGCTACCACACTGCGTGAGGTGGAGGACTCCTCCGGAATGTATTCCATCTCGCTGCAGCTGCCCGTCGACCAGAAGTCGGCATTGGCAAAGGCAGTGAATGAGTATGCTACGGAGATGATGGGCGGAACGTTCGAAGGTGAATATACCGACACCACAGCGATGGCCGATCACTACCTGAAGGGCATCATCGACGAATATCACGAGATGTACGGCGAGGTGCCGCATTTTGCCGTTGATGGCATGAAACTGCTCGATAACATCAAGATGTTCAAAGTGTATGAAACGCCGAAGGTGGTCACCTATGAATATACCACAGAGACATTTACTGGTGGTGCCCACGGCGGTTTCTACAGTGTAGGACAGACATTCCGCCGAAGCGACGGCCGACGGATTGGGTGGGACATTCTCCAGCATCAGTATGGCGTGGAGTTCCAGGAGATGCTCAAGCATGGGCTGAAGGAGTATTTCGACATCGGTTCCGACGATGAACTCAAGGGTATGCTTCTCAGCGAGGACAAATTCTACACTATTCCTCTGCCGCAGTGCCCGCCGCTGTTTGTGAAGGATGGAGTGATGTTCGTCTACAATCAGTATGAGATTGCTCCCTATGCTGCCGGACTGCCGACCTTCGTGATTGCCTACGACAAGATCCGTCAGTATCTCAACGTGACAGGCAAGCGGTTGCTGGAGTAGGAAAAGCCCACCTCTCTATCAATGGGGAGGGAGCTCTTCTCTCGTATCTTGCTCGTTTTTTCTGACAAAATGAAAAATAATTGCAGAAAAATTTGCATGTTTGAAACATTCTGCATACATTTGCAGCGTGAATATAAATAATCAAGCAAAATGATGACATTCAGATCTAACAATTGGTGGTGGCGTAGCTCAAGATTCAAAAAGTCGTGAGTCGCTCAGCCGTGTAGATGAATGAAATCGAAATACACAAAAAGGTCTGTCGCGCTTGCGGCAGACCTTTTTTAGGTTAAAGAGTTAAAAGGTTAAAGGTTAAAAGGTAAAAAGTAAAAAGGTAAAAAAGGAAAAAGGTAAAAGGTAAAAATTTTAAAAACATATTATTCATCTTAAAAGCAACACAATTATGAAACAGAAGAAATTTATGCTCGAAGAGAGTGAATTGCCTAAGCAGTGGTATAACATTCAGGCCGATATGCCCAACAAGCCTCTGCCGCCTATCCACCCGGCCACAAAGCAGCCGCTGGGTGTTGACGACCTTGCACACATATTCCCACGCGAATGCTGCGTGCAGGAGCTCGACCAGGAGCATCCGTTCATTGACATCCCCGAGCCAGTGCTCGAGAAGTACAGGTACTATCGTTCTACTCCTCTCGTGCGGGCCTATGCCCTCGAGGAGGCGCTCGGCACTCCTGCCCATATCTATTTCAAGAACGAGAGCGTGAATCCGCTGGGCTCTCATAAAATCAACTCCGCGCTGCCGCAGTGCTACTATGCCAAGGAGGAAGGCACGACGAACGTGACTACCGAGACAGGTGCCGGACAGTGGGGTGCAGCGCTCAGCTATGCTGCATCGGTGTTCGGACTTGAGGCTGCTGTCTATCAGGTGAAGATTTCCATGCAGCAGAAGCCGTACCGCTCCAGCATCATGCGCACCTTCGGCGCTGCCGTGACGGGATCGCCGTCGATGTCGACACGTGCCGGTAAGGACATCATCACTCGCGACCCTCGCCATCCCGGTTCGCTCGGAACTGCCATCAGCGAGGCTGTCGAACTGGCCACGACTACTCCAAACTGTAAGTACACCCTCGGCTCGGTGCTCAACCACGTGGCTATCCATCAGTCGATCATCGGTCTCGAGGCCGAGAAGCAGATGCAGAAGGCCGGCGAATATCCCGATGTTGTCATTGCATGCTTCGGTGGCGGCAGCAACTTCGGCGGCATCGCATTCCCGTTCATGCGGCATAATATCCTCGACGGCAAGACTACGGAGTTTATCGCTGCCGAGCCCGAGAGTTGTCCTAAGCTCACCCGTGGCGAGTTCCGCTACGACTTCGGCGACGAGGCTGGCTACACTCCTCTGCTGCCGATGTACACTCTCGGCCATGCCTTCAAGCCTGCCAACATCCACGCCGGCGGCCTGAGATATCATGGTGCAGGCATGATTGTCAGCCAGTTGATAAAGGATGGTCTCATGCATGGTGTCGATATTCCTCAGCTCGAGACCTTCGAGGCCGGACTCCTCTTTGCCCGTACTGAGGGCATCATTCCCGCTCCAGAATCTTCACACGCCATCGCCGCTACCATCCGCGAAGCACTGAAATGCAAGGAGACAGGCGAGGAGAAGGTGATACTCTTCAACCTCTCCGGCCACGGACTCATCGACATGAGTGCCTACGAGCAGTATCTCAACGGCGACCTTATGAACTACAAGATTACCGACGACGACATAAAGAAAAACCTCGAGTCTGTTCCCGAGGTGTAATAATAGACTTTTTTTCATAGCATGGCGCCGTCTGCAGTGATGCAGGCGGCGTTTTTTTATGGTCTGTTATGGTCCTTCTATGGCTGTACAGACAGATTCCTGCAGGTATGCGCAAACCATCTGCCGCTGGGAAAGAGATGTGTAAATGTGTTTGCATATAACCTTATGTTGCAGTACATGGCTCTTGTACTGGGAGTACAAAGGTCATGTACTGAGAGTACAAAGGCTATGTACTGGGAGTACAAGGCCCATGTACTGCCGCCGGAGGATGCGTCAGGCAAGAAAAGAGAGTTTTTCCGGTCTTTATATGTAATATCTTTAACTCTAACTACCGTTGAACCTGAGGTCACCGTTTCGAGCGAGACGGAGAAGGGAACTGCTTGCTGATGAGTTTGCGAATAATGTGCAGACTTCGTTTCGGCATAAAAAACAAAAACTTGCGTTTTTATTTTGTTCTGCACTCAACTTGCACTACCTTTGTACGCGTAATACACAAAAAGTACGACTATGACAAAGAATCACGACATGAACCGCCGACAGTTTCTGCGACATCTGGGACTTGGATCGGTCTCGGCGTTCTCGATGATGGCGATGGGCCCGCTGAAGACTTTTGCTGAAGGCGATGCCCGACGCGCGGACGACGACGAGGTGAAGATGACATATCGCCGGCAGAACGGCACCGGCGAGAACATCTCGCTGCTGGGCTTCGGCATGATGCGACTGCCGCGCGAGCAGGAGGAGGTGAACAGACTGGTGGACTACGCCATCAGCCACGGCGTGAACTATTTTGATACTGCCCCGATGTACGGTGGTGGAAGGAACGAGAGTGTCACGGGTGAAGCTCTCAGTCGCCATCCAAGAGAGAAATACTATGTGGCGACGAAGATGTCGAACCAGAACCGCGACTTCTGGTCGATAGACCGGGCAAAGGCGATGTACGAGAACTCGTTCCGCGCCTTGAAGGTAGACTACATCGACTACTACCTGCTCCACAGCGTCGGCGGCGGAGGGATGGACACGCTTCGAGGACGTTTCCTCGACAACGGACTGCTCGATTTCCTGCTTAAGGAGCGCGAGGCGGGGCGCATCCGTCACCTCGGATTCAGCTATCATGGCGATGTGGAGGTGTTCGACTATCTGCTGGACCACGATGCCGACTACGAGTGGGATTTCGTACAGATACAGATGAACTACGTAGACTGGCGCCATGCCGGCCGCGGACGTCGCCGTGGCGATGCCGATGCCGAGTATCTCTACGGCCGGTTGTCGAAGCTGGGCATACAGACCGTGGTGATGGAACCGATTCGTGGCGGCAACCTTGCTAACGTTGCAGATGAGATACGCGAACAGCTTGCGGCCGTGCGCCCTGACGACAGCCCTGCCAAGTGGGGCTTCCGGTGGGTGGGGTCGCATCCGAATATCCTCACGACCCTTAGCGGCATGAACCGCATGGATCACCTCGAGGAGAACATCCGCACCTTCTCGCCACTGGACCCCTGTACGGAAGAAGAGAACAACCTGCTCGCCCGCATCGCCGACCAGATGGCAGGATTCCCGACCATCGGCTGCACAGCGTGCGAATATTGCATGCCGTGCCCCTACGGAGTCGACATCCCAGGCAACTTCGCCTTCTACAATAAGGCTGTCACCGATAAGCAACTGCCTCTGCCTGAGCCTTCTGCAGCCGACTTCGCCGAGCGCCAGGCCGCGCTGATAAAGTCGTATCGCGCCACGATACCCGCAGAGAAACGCGCCACGACGTGCGTCGACTGCGGACAATGTCTGCCGAAGTGCCCACAGCAGATACGCATCCCAAACCAGATGAGCCGCATCGTGGAGATGACGAGAAGAAGACGGAGATAGCCGCGGAATTAAACCAAAGAGGCGCCATTGCGTCTAACAAAGAAAAAAAAGAAAGAAATGAGACTGAAGAAGTATTTTATCGCATCTGTTGCGATCATGGCCGGAGTGTTGTTCATGAGCCTTCGTCCGGCAGATAGCATCGTCACGGAAGAAGACGGATTCACAGTTATCAACACCACCACGCTTGCCGACGACGTGGATGGCTATGCCGGCCCAACGCCGCTGAAGATATACATCAAGGCAAACAAGATTGAGAAGGTCGTGGCGCTGAAAAACGACGAGACCCCGAAGTATTTGGCTGTTATCAAGCGCAAGCTGCTGACGAAATGGAACGGACTGACCGTAAAGAAAGCCGCCACTCAGAAAGTGGACGTAATCACCGGAGCAACCTGCACCTCGGAGGCAGTGATAGAAAACGTGAAGCGCGGAGCGGTGTACTACAATAAAAACGTGAAGCGATAAAAAGAAAATATCAGTCAGACATCCCTTATATATTTGTGCCGCGACGGTCGTTTATTCCGTCACGGCACATTTTTGTTTCCTGTCGTGAGACTATGCTGAGCTATATAGAGTCGAGCATCGACATTATGGGCTCGAGAAACGGCGACGGCTGCCGCTCGTGGGGATAGCCGTTGCGGTCGGTGAATATCCTGCTGCGGGCGATGATGACTCGCCGACGTGCCCGCGACATGGCGACGTAGAGCTTGCGGGCATCCTCGCGGTTGAGGGCAGAATTGCCACGGTTGAACGACGCGGGATAGCGCCCGTCGACGACATCGAATACGATGACATTGTCAAACTCCAGACCTTTCGCCTTGTGGACGGTAGCCAGATAGATGCGGTCGACGCTGCTTTCGCTGCCGGCGAGGTCGGCCTCCTTCAGCGTGTTTATCTCCATAATGTGGTCGTCAATCTGTTCGACGAGAGAAGAATGAGAATCATGGCCCACGATATCGGTCGATATATAGTTCATCACCCTGTCGATGCCGTCGAGTCGCTGTATGGTTCCGTCGTCGAGGAGACGGCGGTAGATATACCTCATCTCGCGCACTATTGCCGGCTCGTCGCCCTCCTGCTGCAGTCGCTGATAAAGAATGGCACGGCTGTGATTGTAGAGTTTCGAGTAGTTGCGATGGAGCAGTTCGGCACGGGTCTGCACCCTTTTCTCGCCAAGGAATTTCTGTTGTCCCTCCATCTTCATCTGTGCCTGTCGGCAGAGGTGCTGCACGAGGCTTACGGTTGCTGCCACATCGTCGTCGGCCATGTGGGTGTTGCTGCCTTCGAGACCAAGCACGGCAAGCAGATGGCGAAGCTTGTGCTGCTTCAGTTCGGGATGAAGGAGCCGGGCCATGCGCAGGGTGTCGAAGCATCGAGGGAATTGCTCCTCCATCTTCACCTCGGGCATGTGGCGCTGAAGATTGGAACGGAGGATGTTGTAGTCGAAGTCGGCATTGTGAGCGATGAGCGTCTGGCGGCCTGTGTATTTCAGGAATTTAGAGAGAGCCTCGCGAGGCGAGTGGAGCACATTATGCTTGAGGGCTTCGACGATGGGGTTCGCCTCGTCGCCAATCATCTCCGGCACCTCACGCTCGGTCATTATGAAAATGCTGAACTCCGAGCCTTCAACCATCTTCCCTTTGCGCATTTTCACGGCTGCTATTTGTACTATTTCGTCGTCGAACGTGCTGGTGCCCGTTGTCTCGGTGTCGAACACCACCACCTCTTCTTCGTCGACGGCGTGCAGAAACTCCGCTGCATAGCTTGTGCCAGGCCTGACGATGTAGTCCGACGGCATCACGGCATGGCGCAGCGAAGCGGTGACGAAGTTGCGTGCTGCAGTGCATGTCTCAAACACCCGCAGTCCCTTCAGTAGTCGGGACCAGGCAATGAGGTTGGTCTCCGAGGTCATGACCGTCAGATGGCTGACGAGCAGTTGCATCTGCGTGGAGGAGAAGATGTCGTTGCCCGATATCTTGAAGTGAGGAAGATGTCGGGCATTCAGTTCGGCCGAGATATGCTCGGCGTCGTTGTTCGACGTTACTATCACTGCTGTCGTTTCGTCGGGGTTTTCCGTGTGGAGCTTCTCTACTATGGCGCCGATGTCCTTCAGTTCGCTTTCTATCAGCTCCGACGAGAGCAGACGCAGTTCTCCGCCGTGCCGCTCAACGTGGTATGTCGGCTTTGGCAGCAATGCGGTGTCGATGCCGAGTATCTTCTCAGCGTAGGTGTTGAGCATGTTGAGCAGATAGTCGGGCGACCGATGGTTGTTTTCCAGATAGTGGATGTTTCCTTCACAGCGTTTTTTCAGTTCCTGAAGAGTATCTGCCTTGGCTCCCATGAATGCAAAGATGGCCTGCTGTTCATCGCCAAGATACATCACCGACGGCTCGTCGTGATTGTCGTCGGCATGCTGGGTGAGCAAGTCGGTGATGGCCATCTGCAGGGGATTCAGGTCCTGCACCTCGTCGATCTGTATCCAACTGTATCGGCGGAGCGTGTTGTCGGCAAGCAGAGCGTCGTAGGAGAGGAGGAGCAGGTCTTCGAAGTCGACGAGCATGCGTTGCTCCTTGTACTGCTTATAGCGGTAGGCAAGGTTCATCTTGGCGAGCATCGGTGTGATGATTTTCTGCGCAGCCATGTCATATTTGTCGGTTCGGCAGATGTCGCGCCAGTGGTCGGTGCCGGTGTAAATGTCTTCAAGAAGTTCAGGCGTAAACGGTCGGTTTTCCTTACTGCAGATTGTCCTGACGGCGGCGATGTCGTCGGCAGTGAGGCATTCTGGGTGGATGCGGATCTGCTTCGGGTGGCGATGGATGATCTGGTGCATCAGTCCTGCCACCTGCATGGCCGACATGTAGTCGCGGCGGATATAGCGGTTTTGCATGGCGATCATTTCATCATCGGACATGATGCTCGACATGATGCTCACGATGTCGTCGTCGTTGACGATTGCTGTCTCGGTAGGTATGATGGCTTCGCGGTAGAGCATGCGTGAGCAGAACCTGTGGATGTTGCCCACAAATATCTCGCCGATGTCGCCGTCGTCGATGTTCTCCATTATGCGCTCAGCCATCCCTCGTGCGGCACGATTGGTGAATGTCAGGCATAGCATGTCGTCGTAAGCCACCCCTTCGCTGTGGGCATGGCGGATGCGCTCGGTCAGAATCTGTGTCTTCCCGCATCCCGGAGGGGCAAGCACCAAATGATATCCCTTGCCGGCAGAGATTACACGCTGCTGACTCTCGTCGGGGTGGAACTCGTGTCTACTATTGGTCATGTATTCAAGGTTTTATATCTACAAAATTAAGGATTATAGATTAAAAAAAGAATAATATGGGGAGAAAAAATAGATAAATAATAAAAACCCGCTTTTTATTTTGTTCTCCGCCCGACTTGCACTACCTTTGCAGAAGATAACCGCCTGTTTGTGTTTTGCAGCGGTTTAGTAATAACATATGAAACAGATGACAATGAACAACCTGATACTTCCTTCCGGCTATCATACGGCAATCGATGCACGCCGCACCGAGCAGGGTATAAAACTGATAAAGGATTTTTTCCAGCAGAACTTAAGCACTGAGCTGCGTCTGCGGCGTGTCACAGCACCGCTGTTTGTGCTTAGTGGCATGGGTATCAACGACGATCTTAACGGTGTGGAGCGTGCTGTGTCGTTTCCTGTGAAGGCTCTTGGCGACAAGCGTGCAGAGGTGGTCCATTCGCTTGCGAAGTGGAAACGATTGACGCTGGCTGAGTATGGCATTGAACCTGGACATGGCATTTATACCGACATGAACGCTATCCGAGCCGACGAGGAACTCGACAATCTCCACTCCCTTTACGTCGATCAGTGGGACTGGGAAGCTGTTATTACTCCCTCTGAGCGCAATATCTCCACGCTGAAGTCTACCGTCGAGCGTATCTATCAGGCCCTTCTCCGCACGGAGTATCTTACGTGTGAGACCTATCCCGAGCTTCATCCGTTCCTGCCGGAGCACATTCATTTCATACATAGTGAGGAGCTTCTTCGCATGTATCCCGACCGTAGTCCCCACGAGCGTGAAGACCTTATAGCCAAGGCCTATGGCGCTGTGTTCATCATCGGCATTGGTGGGCGGCTGTCGAATGGTGAGCCTCACGATGGCCGTGCCCCTGACTACGACGACTGGTCGACTCCGACGTCCGACGGGCGCTGCGGTCTCAATGGCGACATCATCGTGTGGTATCCGCCGCTCAACCGCTCTGTGGAGTTGTCGTCGATGGGTATTCGTGTCGACGGCACGTCGCTTCTCCGTCAGCTCGAGCTTTCCCATCAGGAAGAGCGTGCCTCGCTCTATTTCCACCGGCAGCTTCTCTCTGGCCGTCTGCCGCTCAGTATTGGCGGCGGAATAGGGCAGAGTCGTCTCTGCATGGTGTTGCTTCAGAAAGCCCATATCGGCGAGATACAGGCAAGCATCTGGCCCGACGACATGCGCAGCCAGTGTCTCCAGGCCGGAATAAGACTTATATAGAGGCTATGCAAATATTATTTTAGGCAAGAAAGAAACGGAAGGCGATGAAACTGTATGTCGTCTTCCGTTTCTTTTTATGTATTGATGTTTGTCGTTGATTCGGTTTTCTTTTGAATCTTAATTTTCCATCACGAGCTGGAGTTTGTTGTAGAGAGTGTCTACTGCAGGGTTGTTCTTTCGTAGTTCGTCGAACATTTCTTTTGGCGACAGGTAGCGTCTGACTTCGTCGCTCTTTGCGAGTCGGATGGTCAGTGGTATGTTGTCGTTGTGGAGAGCGTTGCGCATGGTTTTCTGCAGTCGTGCTTTGATTTGCATCATCTGCTCGAGTAGTATCTGGTTGTCGGCTACTACTTCTATTGCGGGATATTCTGTGATTTTCGGTGTCAGGTTTCGCAGTCGCATGGCTATGGGCATGCCTTTCTGTTTCATCCTGTTGCACATTCCGATCCACTCTCTTGTGAGGTCTTCCTCGGTGAAGTGTGAGTTGTCGTTGGTTTCGGTTGTGGGCTCGTCGGTTTCTTCTTCTTTGGTGTTCTTTCTGTTAAGAATGCTTGAGATGGAGATTGTGATGTCGCTGAGTTTCATTCCTCCCGTGTTTCCTCGGAGTGGTGAACTTTCTTTGTCTCCTCCAGTGGAAAGGTTCTTTATCCCTTTGGGTGGGACTTCGTTGTCGTTGACGTTCTCGTTCTCGTTTATCGTTTTCTCGTTATTGTTTTTCTTCATCTCAGCGACGGCCACCTGTCTTGCCGCTATGGGCCGAGATGCTATTATCTTGTTGAACAGGGATTTCAGTCGCTTAGGGCTACGCCCCGCCGCGGGCTCATCGTCGTCGGGTTGTGTGATTTGTCCGACTCTGATGAGTGTGATTTCAGCAAGCAGCCGTTTGTTATTCGACATCTTGTAGGATGTGTCGCAGTCGTTCATGATCTTCAATGCATGGTAGAGGAACTTTGTCGTACATTTATCTGCTTGTTGCTGGTATCGCTGTCTTTGCTGCTGGCTCATGTCGAGCATTGGCAGTGTCTGGATGTCTTTTGCGAGCATGACGTTTCGTGTGTGTGCGGCGAGTCCGAGTATTGTGTTTCCCGGGTCGAATCCTCTTGCTATGATGGAGTTGAAGAGTGCTATCATGTCGGCCACTTTATTTTCGAGGGCGAGGTCGATGAGTTGGAAGTAGTTGTCGATGTCGAGCACGTTGAGGTCTTCACTTACTCGTTCGTAGGTGATGTTTCCCTGGCAGAAACTTGCTGCCTGGTCGAAGATGGATAGTGCGTCGCGCATTCCTCCGTCGGCTTTTTCGGCGATGAGTGCGAGCGACTGTTCGTCGTAGGTGATGCCTTCTTTTTCGGCCACGTTTTTGAGGTGGGCGATGATGTTGGATACCGACATTCGTTCGAAGTCGTATATCTGGCATCGGGATAGTATTGTGGGCAGTATTTTCTGTTTCTCTGTTGTGGCGAGTATGAAGATGACGTGTGCGGGTGGTTCTTCGAGTGTTTTGAGGAAGGCGTTGAATGCTGCTGTTGAGAGCATGTGCACCTCGTCGATGATGAAAACTTTGTATCGTCCCACTTGTGGCGGGATGCGTGTCTGTTCCATCAGTTGCTTGATGTGCTCGATGCCGTTGTTGCTTGCTGCGTCGAGCTCGAAGATGTTGTACGATCGTCCTTCGTCGGATGCTTTGCAGCTCTCGCAGTGTCCGCATGCTTCGCCGTCGGCGGTGGGGGTGAGGCAGTTGATTGCTTTTGCAAAGATGCGTGCGCATGTTGTCTTGCCCACTCCGCGTGGTCCGCAGAAGAGGTAGGCGTGGGCCAGTTTGCCGCTTTTGACGGCGTTCTTCAGCGTCGTGGTAAGGGCGTGCTGTCCGATCACGGTGTCGAATGAGGTGGGCCTGTATTTCCGCGCTGATACTATATATTCGTCCATAAGATGTTGTGGTTATGCTATTCTGTGCGAAGTTACTAACTTTTTTCCTATATCGTGCAGATTTCTATGTGTTTTTATAAAAATTATCATTCATGTTTCGCAAGTGCCAAACTTCAGGAGTTAATGGGAGTTATCGGGAGTTAGTGGTCTTCGACCACGGGAGTTAACAGACATATGCAATTCTATTGTCCGTTTACTCCGGCGAGCGCAGCGAGCTAACTCCCGTTAAC
>JAFUVV010000053.1 GCA_017477435.1 Prevotella sp. | reverse complement strand
TCCTTGATTCATGATTTCTGCCTCTTGCAATATGATTTGCAAAAGTACAAAATCAAATCTCGAAAAAACAATATTCGCGTAACTCATTGAAAATAATTAATTTAAATCATGTCTAAGAGATTTTCTTTGGACAGTAGTGATAAGTTTTTAAATATTTTATTTAAGGTTGTTATATGCAATCACTGTTGAAAAGAGAAAAGTGAAAAGTGAAAAGTGAAAAACAAAAAAACTAAAAGTGAAAAGTTCCCGTTATCGTTAGCGTTAAAGTAAACTCTACACTATGCACAAGTGAAAAACGAAAAACTAAAAGTGAAAAGTTCCCGTTGTCGTTAGCGTTAAAGTAAACTCTACACTCTACACTATCCACTATGAACTATGCACTATGAACTATGAACTATGCACTATGAACTATGAACTATGCACTATCAATTCCCCTCAGCTATCTTCTTCCCCACCTTCTTTATAGCATCGCGAATCAAGTCCTCGGCGATGTCCGACAGCGTCGATTCCTCAGCCTCGGCAGGGTCCTGCTTCTCTATCTTGCCCGTCTTCTCATCCACGGTGTAACCACTGCCCCGCTCTATCACCGTCACCTTCGGCTCCATATCCTTGAGCTTCAAGATGAACAAGCCCTCGGTGAGAGCCACGCCAAGAACGAAACCAAACAAGATCTTAAACAAGCTGCTCCAGAAACCGCCATGCCTCTTTGGCTCCACACGCGCCTCTGCCGGCCGTTCCGCTTGGGGATAATCATTTGAGTATTCCATAATAAAAACTTTTTGATTTGCGTCTCCGATTACCGCTCACAAAATTACACAGAAAAAACAACAACGCCAAACGCAAGGCACTTATTTTTCGTATTAAAACACAATGTTTTCTACGCACGAATAATTTTGCTAGCAAAATCTTGAATAAAGAGGCTCTTTAATGGCATTAAAGTGCCCAGTTAATGAAAATTTTGCTAGCAAAATTTTCGGCAGGCAACATGGGTGGCTGCGGCAGGGGCGTCAGGAGGATGGAATGTGATGGCTATCTTCTTGCGGCGATATACATGCCGGCAAGGATGAGGACGGCGCCGAGGAGGAAATAGGGAGTGATTCTCTCGTCCAAAAGCCACGCTGCAAATACGATGGTCGTTATCGGATTGAAGTAGACCCAGTTGGTTGTTGCCACTGGCCCGAGGTGCTTTATCACCCAGTTCCACAGCACGAAGCATGCCAGCGAGGCGATGCATCCTAGGAAGAGCAGGTTACATATCACGTCGGCACTACGCAGTGCTTCGCAGTTAATCACGTCGTCGGTGAGGAGATAGTACGGAATCATTGTCAGCAGTCCGTAGCCGAACACTTTCCTCGTGACGAACACCGGTGAATATGTTGCCGACACTTGTTTGATAATCAGTGAATACACAGCCCAGCACAGGCATGCTGAGAATGCCAGCAGATCGCCCAGTGGCGACAGATGGAGCACGAAATGCCCGTTGAGCACAACCAGTGCCATGCCTGCCAGGGAGAGGAGCGACCCTATCAGCTCGTGGGCCTTGGTCTTCTCGTCGCGATAGACGGCCCTGACGATGAACATCGTAAAGAGCGGGCAGGAGCACACAATGAGCGAGGTGTTGGTGGCAGTGGTGAAGAGCATGGCAGCGTTCTCGGTGAGGAAATAGATTGACCCTCCGGTGAGCCCAAGACCTATCATCATGAGCTCGTCGCGCCATGTGCGGCAGAGCAACCGACGGCTGCCGACGCCGAGGGGTGTAATGCTGGTGAGTAGCACAAGCAGCAGGTAGGCCACAAGGAAACGAAGAATGAAGATATCGGCGGGCGAAAGGCCTGCCATGAGCAACATCTTGGTGAATACGAATGTGCTACCCCAGATGGCGACCACCAGGAATGCCACCAAATGATATACCATCGCGCTACTCTTCATTCGGCTCCGACGATTCTTTTTGCGCAAGATATTCCGCCACGGCCTTGGCTTCTATCGCTTTAAGCGCTGCCTGGCGCTTACGGGCCTTGCGAATGTTGTATTTATTTATTAGGTAGGCAATGCCGAAATTGAGCAGTAGGAACAAGACAATGAATGGTATGCCATAGACGGCGACCTCGGAGAAGTCCTCGTCAAACAGGTCTTTCTTAAAAGCGATCATAATAGCATACCCCGCCATTATAATGAACAATACGGCTATCCAGAATGCGCAGAATATCACTCCTCCGAGCCTCCACAAGGTACCCCAGACGCTGTAGCCGAAGAGCTGTTTGTAGAGTGCGATGAAGACAATGACAAGGGCGAAGAACAGGAGTATTCTTATACTGTTTGGACACTGGCTGAGAAAAGCCCCGATGAGATTGTATAATGAAGTGAGCACGCATACAAAAACCGAAATGAAGAATCCCTCGGGGAGGGTGTGCTTTGTATGACGCGGTGCATATCGGAAGAATATCCATACGGGTATTATCAGGAACGAGGAGACGAGAAGCATGCTCCATGCGCGGTACTCACGGAGCAGTCCTACCGACGAGTTGACTATGTTGTCATTGTTTTCGCGCACTGCTTTCTTTACATCTTCATCGACCGTAATGCCGAGCACGGTGGGGAAGAACCATTCGGCTACGACGGCATATATGACCGTCAGTATGAACAACATCTTCACTGGTGGGAAGCTCACCTGCCGCCTACCACTGATATAGTCGCCCACGAAATATCCTGGGCGGAACACGAGCTGCCAGAGAGAATAGAGCATTGAGCGGTTGCCCAGTCCCCAGATGTCCATCACTCCTTCACGGATGGTGTTCCACCCTATCCTGCCGGCACTGCTCTTCTGTCCACAGCGGGGACAATAGTCGCCTTCATATTCGAGACTGCAATTGTTGCAACGATGAGTCTCTGGCTTTATATCTTCGTATTTAAATGGATCGAGCCGCCATTGTCTGTAATGCTCCATCCATTCATGAAGTTTCTTCTTGTTTATGAATTTTGTCAGTTTAGTCATTCGTAAATAAATGTCCCCATGTCACCCCCCAGAAAGGGATAGTTAATATGTTAATCCGTTAATCTGTTAATCTGTCAATACGCCATCCGTTTATACCAGTCGCTGAGCACGAAGAAGGCTTTCTTCTTCTCGCCATTGTCGCTCACCACGCCCTTCACATTGTGATAGTCTTGCACCCCTGCCAGCTGACGACGAGGCGAGTAGAAATCCTTGAGCACCCATGGCGTGGTGCCCGACAGTCCGTCAATCTTCTCGAGCATGGCAAGATTCTCAATGTAGAGATTCTCTTGGAACTCCTCCGACCAGCGCAGGTTCTTCTCACCATGAAGGCCATACTTGGCTCCTCCGCCAAACTCACTCACGATGACTGGCTTGTTGTAGGGCACCTCCCACTTCATCAGAGGAGCATCGTGGATGTCACGATACCAACCGATATACTGATTGAAACTTATTACATCGACATACTCGTTGAGGTCGTCTTGCAGTCGATTCACATAGTTCGATGCCGATTGCACCTCCATTGCGAGGCTCACAAGACGCGTGCTGTCCATGTTGTGAGCATATCGCGACAGCCGACTGAGGAAATTATTGCGTGCCTCTATGCGAGGTGTCTCGTTGGCTATCGACCAGATGATGACGTTGGCGCGGTTGTGGTCGCGGGCAATCATGTCGTGCAACTGATGCTCGGCATTGACATACGTGGCGGGATTGTCCCATGTCAGTTCCCAATAGACGGGTATCTCCGACCACACCATGATGCCCATCCGCTCTGCCTCGCGCACCATATACTCGTTGTGAGGATAGTGCACCAGACGCACGAAGTTGCATCCCAGTTCCTTTGCCCACGACAGCAGAGTGTGGGCATCTTCGGTGTTGGTGGCTCGACCACCGCCATAAGCCTTGTCCTCATGGACGCAGATACCTTTCAGGAACACCTGCTTGCCGTTGAAAAGTATCTTCTTCCCCTCGGTGGCAATGGTGCGGAATCCCACCTCGTCGGTAATCACGTCGCCGTCCATGGCTATCTCCACCTTATAGAGTTTCGGATTCTCAGGGCACCACAGTGTTGGCTTTGCCTTCATTGAGATAGTTGCCCAACCATCGCTGTCGGTGGTGAGCGTCTTCTTTATCTTCAGCTCAGGGATGGAGAGTGTCACCGTATGCCCTGTCTCAGCCTGGTTGAGCTTCACACTGAAAGCGATGCGCCTGCCCTCAAGACTGGTGAGCTGAAGGTTATAGTCCTCGATATACACCGGTGCCACATCGACAAGCATGACGTCGCGGGTGATGCCGCCATAGTTCCACCAATCGAAGCTCTCAGTAGGTATGGCATCGGCACGACGCTTGTTGTTGACCTTCACAATGACGAAATTGCTGCCATCACGCAACACATCGGTAACATCGAAGCAGAAAGGTGTGAATCCTCCTTCGTGATGTCCCATGCGCTTTCCGTTGACAAACACAAGGGCATCGTAGTTCACAGCACCGAAGTATAGCAGCGTGCGACGTCCGGCACGGGGATGATAATCAAATCTGTGATGATACCACATGCACCCCTCGTAGAAGAACAGCTTGGGTTCTTGTGTATTCCAGTCGCCTGGCACACGCAGCGTAGGCGATGCATCGAAGTCGTACTCAATCTTCTCGTCGGGAGTGCGAGGCTTGATATTCTTGAAGAAGCCATACTCCTTTTCGCCGAAACGAGAGTAGCCCTGCTCCTGAACATCGACTACATAGTTCCAGTCGCCATTGAGCGATGTGGTGGGTCTGCCAAGCACGTTCACCACCTGAGGCACCTCGTAGTCCTCGGCACAAAGAAGAGTGGAGGTAAATGCAAAGAGTGTAAAAGCCAACGCCCTGCGTATGTTAGGGCAAAAAGATGACATGTGTCGTTTCATAATCTGATGTATTTTTTTTTTCTTTTGGTGCGAAATTAATCACTTTTTTTGATTTCAGCAATAATAATAGAAAGAAAATGTGGTAATTATTTTTGCCTTTCGCAGAAAAGACTTATTTTTGTGAGGAGAAATCGACGTTTCCACATGACAGAAGCGGAACAGGTCGGCACGGTTATGAAGTTTTTAGTCATTTACATAGTTCTTATCAACGTGGTGACGTTCTTCGTCTATGGCATCGACAAGCATCGGGCTCAGTCACGTCGCCGCCGCATCAGTGAGCGCACGTTGCTCACCCTTGCCGCCATGGGTGGGAGCATCGGGGCGTGGATGGCGATGAGGTCGTTCCGCCACAAGACGCAGCATGCGAAATTCAGATATGGTGTGCCTGCGATATTGATTGCCCAGATAGCGCTGCTGGCATTTGCGTCGTGCTCCACACCCAAGAGCAACATTGCGCCGATGCCTTTGCCAAACGACGACACAATGCCTCTGCCAGAGCACTCACCCACCACGATCATCGTCACATACGACACCGAAGTGGGCAGCAAACCACTGAGGGAAGCAATAAAGAAAAGCGGGGCTGAGATTATCTACGACTATAGCATGATGCCAGGCATGGCAATACGCAAGCCGGAGAACATGACTCTCAACGAGGCGATTGAATATTTCAAGAAAGTGAAAGGCGTGGTGGCTGTGGAGCGCGACTATATACATCGCCTCACCGACCCTATCCGACCAAAACCGATACAACGATAACGGGAACGGGAACTCTCGCAAACACAACTCCGAAGTTCTGACCGACGAAGCCCCGCGGAGAGGTCAAAGAACTTCAGATGTGTTAAGAGAGTCAGCGATAGATAACGATAACAAATAACCAAAAACCAAAAACTCGCGAAAGCAAAAAGAATGACAATCAGGTACACCACAATGGCCGACATGGCCACACTGCTCGATATCAGTAACGAGGCGAAAGGCATCATGCGGCGCGACGGCAACATGGAGCAATGGGCAGGCGACTATCCCTCGGCAGAGGTGTTTGCCAATGACATACGCCACGGAGTGAGCTATGTGATGGAGCACGACGGAATCATCGTGGCAACATTCGCCGCCATACCAGGCCCCGACCCTACTTATGCCACCATCTACAATGGGAAATGGATTGACGCAAACAGGCCATATCTGGTCATCCATCGCATAGCAAGCAGGGCTGAAAGCCATGGAGTTATGAACGAAATGCTCAACTTTTGCTTTACAATGACTGATAATATAAGAATAGACACTCATCGCGACAACCACATAATGCAGCATCTGCTGAAAAAACACGGTTTTGAGTATTGCGGAATAATATATCTCGCCAACGGCGACGAGCGATTGGCCTACCAGAAAATAATAAAAAAGACATAGCACTATGAAAGATCTCAACAGACGTTTTTTCCCACTGGCAGTCATCGTGCTGACTTCAGTATTTGCAAATGCACAATCAGTACCCGACGACATCGATGCCCGCGGGGCATGCACAAGCATAGCCGTGGGCAGGAAAGCTTCGGCAGACGGCTCGATAATCACTTCACACACATGCGACGGCGACTGCCGCACGTGGATGAACTTTGTTCAGGCGCAAGACCATAAGGCAGGAGAGATGGAGCCAGTGTTTCAGGGAAGGATGTGGACACAGGCCTTCGGCGACAGCACGAAAGTATATAAGAAAGGTGAGATTCCGCAAGTGGCACATACATACAGATATCTCGACACCGCATACCCGTGCATCAACGAGAAGCAGCTGGGCATAGGCGAGACAACAATCTTCGGACGCGAGATGCTGAAGAACCCCGACGGAATGCTATACATAGAAGAACTTGAGCGCATCGTGCTCGAACGTTGCACCACAGCACGCGATGCCATAAGGCTGATAGACCATCTGACAAAGACCTACGGATATGCCGACACGGGTGAATGTCTCACGATAGCCGACAAGAACGAGGTGTGGTTCTTCGAAATATTCGGAGAAGGACGCGACAGAAAAGGGGCCGTGTGGGCAGCAGTAAGGGTGCCGGACGACGAGGTGGCGGTCTCGGCAAACATTCCGAGAATAGGTCACATCGACGTGAAAGACACAGAGAACTACATGGCATCGGCGAACATCTTTGATGTGGCAAAGCGCCTGAAACTGTGGGACGGCAAAGAGGAGTTCTGCATGTGGAAGGTCTATGGCGGAACAAACCTCGAGAAAAAAGAAAAGAACTACGACACACGCGAATACTTCATACTCAGCACCCTCGCCCCCTCCCTCAACCTCAACGACAAGGGAGAAAGCCTGCCGCTGAGCGTAAAGCCTGAAAAGAAACTGAGCGTGGAGGATGTGAGCCGGCTGCTGGGCAGCTACTACGAAGGTACAAGCCTCAGCATGGCCGACAGGCACAAGATACCTAATCCGAAGAAAAAAGACAAAGAGGGCAATATCGTTGAGAATGAGCCCGACAGCATCACGTCGCCCGTGTCGAATCCGTGGATGAGAAAAGACGAAGTGGCAATGTATAACAACATGGGCGACAAGGGGGCGATGAACACGAGGACGGTGAGTATGCCCTGGTGTGCATACAGCACGGTGGTACAGCTGCGGTCGTGGCTGCCTGACGAAGTAGGAGGAGTTGTGTGGGTGTCGTTCGATAATCCCGGCGAAAGCCCGCGCATACCAATCTTTGCAGGATGCACAGAGGTGCCGCGAATGTTCCTTTTCTGCGGCCAACGCAACAACAGAAAAGACTCGGCAATATCTCTCTTCCGCGAAGCAAACAGATTGGCAACGGTCAGATGGGGCGAGTTCCGCAACACACTGGAGCCTGCTCGCGACTATTTCTGGCAGAAGGCCGACAGAGAGATACCCTTCGTAGAGAGCTCATGGAAAGAACTGAACAGTAAAGACCCGAAGGAAGCCGAGAAAATGCTCAATGGCTATACAGCCGACTTCTTCGCTGCAACGATAATGAAATGGAACGACATGGCACAATGGTTCTGGTATAAAACGCTGTGGGGATTTTAAATTAATTGAAAGATTAAAGTTGAGAATAATACATTAAACAAATAATGACATGAATAAATTTATCACATTTTTGCTTACGATACTTGGTATCAATGGCTTAACAGCATGCAGCAACGCATTTGAGAGTATTAAAGTAGACGAGTTTGCCAAATTGGTAGACAATAAGGACGTGCAACTTCTCGACGTCCGCACAGCAGAGGAATATGCCGAAGGACATATTTCCGGGGCTATGAACATAGATGTAAAGCAAAGCACCTTCATCGCAGATGCTACTCAACAGCTTGACACAAGAAAAGAAGTGGCTGTCTATTGCCGCAGCGGACGACGTTCGGCAATGGCTGCAGGAATGCTGGCAAAAGAAGGCTACAGAGTGGTGAACCTGGATGGAGGCATCCTCGAATGGCAGAAGACAAAGCCTACTACAACTATCGAAACAGATATCTTCATCACGAAGAGCGGAAAGATAGTACGCTTCGATGCACTGATGCACGCAAGCGTAAGAATGGTCTACGACGGACTGGAGATTCTTATAGACCCTGTGGGAAGACTTGGCGACCGCACCGTGGATTACTCTAAAATGCCAAAGCCCGACTACATATTCGTCACACATGAGCATCAAGACCATTTCGACCCAATCACCATTGACTCCATAAAGACCGACTCAACGGTGCTAATAACAAATGTGACATGCGCTGAGGCAATGGGATTCGGCCTGAGATTTCGCAATGGAGACATGAGAGATCTTAGGAAAATGATCATTGAAACTGTTCCTGCATACAACTACACCGAAGGTCATACACAGTTCCATCCTAAAGGACGCGACAATGGATTTATCATCACCGTCGACGGAATGAGAATCTATTTCGCAGGCGACACCGAGGATATACCAGAAATGGACGACATCGAAAACATCGACGTGGCATTCCTGCCTTGCAACCAGCCTTATACGATGACACCCGACCAGCTGATCAATGCTGCAAAGAAGATGAAACCACGCGTTCTCTTCCCCTATCACTACAGACAGACAGACGTCAGCACGCTGCCCGACGTACTGAGAATAAACGGAATAGAAACAAGGATAAGACACTACGAGTAGGATAATCATAAAAGCCCACTGTAGTCCCCAGGGGGCAGGAGGACGGAGAGTGTAAGGGTGAAAGGTAATAGGTAAAAGGTAAAAGGTAATAGGTGTTATTATTCGCTTCGTTCATCAGAAAGCAGATCTTTACTTCGTTAATCAGCAAGCAGATCTTCGCTTCGCTCATCAGCAAGCAGTTCCCATTGACAGATTGCAAGGTCATATCTCTTTCCCCTTGCCACTTATAGAGTTGAGAGTGGAGAGTTAACGTTTTCGTTTATTTCTC
>JAFUVV010000021.1 GCA_017477435.1 Prevotella sp. | reverse complement strand
TCAGATACTTATATTTGCAGATAGTAACTTCTGCGTCGGTAAGTAGATTCTGCGCGGGCAAGCAACTGGGACCTTGTCGACCTCTCTGCACCTAAAATCCTCGGCCACTGGCTCCTGCTCCCCACCCTGCTCGCCGGACGCGACAGCAGTGAAGAGGAGATGAGAACATACAAAAAAACAACGCTCGATGCCCTTGCCGACAGTCAGAATCTGTGGCGACAAAGAATGAGCATTGTATGCACATGGAAGACATCGCAGGCCGGCGACGCATCATGGTGCCTGAGATATGCTGAAAGACATCTCAGCCATCCTCACGACCTCATGCACAAAGCCGTAGGATGGATGCTGCGCGAGATGGGCAAACGGGTGTCGATGGATCTGCTGCGCGACTTCCTCCGTCAGCACGTCAACGAGATGGCACGCACCACTCTGCGCTATGCCATCGAGAAGATGGACGCAGAGGAACGAGCCTACTGGATGAGTCTCGACAGACAGGAAAGAGACTTCAATTCTAAGAATGTAGAATTGATTTAAGTTTATGGAGTTAAGAAGTTAAGAAGTTTGGGAGTTAGGGAGGTTCCTAATGTTCATCACGACTCGCGTCATCAGCGTCAGAGCGAGCAATACGTGGGAGAGTTCCATGCACGGCATGAACGCCCACGAGACAATATAAACCAGCAACACAGCAGCGTATATCAAATATACTCTCCCATACCACCTCCTCTTGCGGAACACCAACCACAGCACGGCAGGCAGACAATCAGACTCGTACTCAAGTCGGTGGGGAGAGTGGAGGAATTAAGAATGAAGAGTGAAGAATGAAGAATGGAAACAGAAAAAGCAGACAAAAAAAAACCTCGGCGAGGCATCACTACCGATGCCCACCGAGGTGAAAAAGTTTTTCTGCTTTCAGTGTTCATTTCTTGATATACTTCTTGCCACCGGCAACGACGATGCCCTTAAAGTCTTTGCCTACCTGCTGACCAGAGAGGTTGTATGTGGCACCATTGCTCTTGTTGTCGATGGTCAGACCGTGAATAGCGGTTTCGTCTTCAACAAACTTTGGCAGTTCGTCACCCACCTTGCGCATAATCACATAGACATAAGTGTCGGGGTCAGCATTCCAAAGGTCTGTTTTCTTTAAGCAATCTTCACGCTTACGGCCATCGCAACCCTCAGCATCACCTTTAGAATTACCGGTTACAGGGCAAATGTCATCAGAACAGTTGATATTGATCCATTCGCCTTTGCCTACCCATTCGTAGTTCCAGCTACGCTGTCCTTCTCCTGTTCCATTGATAACTGGATAGACATCACTTTTTCCATAAATGCCATCCTCTTTAATCTTGTCGGCATAGCATACGAGCTCATAGTCGGCTTCGGCTTCAACGCTAACGGCAATCTCATAAACACCCATTCCAGCATTGCAACCTACAGCGTCACCGCCACCGCCGTTCTCGCCACCGACGTACTTGATAAAGGCGGTCTCGCCCCAGTCTTCTGACTGTTCATAAATAAATCCCTTGTCTTCGTCGTTCTTACCATCGAGGTAGACGTAGCCTGAACCTGTGGGATACACACTAGCCTCTACGTAGAGGTTCTTGTAAGGAGTCACAGCATTGGCCGAAGCAACGAACATGACTCCTGCGATAAGTGTAAAAATTTTCTTCATACGCTTTCTAACTTTTTTAAGTTTAACATTTTAACTCTTTTACATAATAATTCTGCCTGCAAAATTACCTTGCCTGCGTGAAACGGACTATAAGAATCGAACCAAAGACTATCAAAATCGAACCAAAATTCGCTTTTTTTGCCTTTTTCTCGCATTTCCCAGTCTTTTCAATTCCATATTTCGCCACCGGCTGGAAGATTTACATTCTGCAGTACTTGGGCTTTGTACTGCCCCGGGGCGAGCGTAGCAATGTTGCCGATGCGGGCCCCGGGGTGTGTCGGGTGTGTCGTCAGAAGCCGAGGGCAACGCCGAAGTTGATGACGCGCTGGTTCATGTAGGCGTCGCCGGCAGTGTTGGTGCTGATCTCGGGGTCTTGCTGATACTTGTCGTAGCTGGTCCACGTGAACAGGTTGTAGGCGTTCATGTAGATGCGTGCGGAGTCGAGGAATCGTGGCAGTGCGCTGCGCGGCAGGGAGTAGCTGAGGTCGATGGTCTTCAGTCGGATGTACCATGCGTCGACAAGCCAGAAGTCGCTCATGTAGGCTTCGGCGGAGTTGACGGTGGCGGGGTTCGACGTGAGTCGGGGGAAGTTGATCGGCTCGCCTGCAAGGTAGCGCTCTTCTGTCCATCGCTGCTGGTGGAGGGGCTGGAACTGGCTCTTGAAGGGCTCGATGCCTGTGCCGAC
The DNA here is from genome assembly GCA_017477435.1 of Prevotella sp. Lineage (GTDB taxonomy): Bacteria > Bacteroidota > Bacteroidia > Bacteroidales > Bacteroidaceae > Prevotella. The sequence continues at coordinate 34,930 of JAFUVV010000021.1, read as the reverse complement.
GACGGAGAAGCTGTAGTTGAACGATCCTTGGAAGAGGATGCTCAGGGTGAGTCCTTTCCACGATCCTCCGATGGTCCATCCGAGGGTGGTGTTGGGGAGGTTGGGCTTTCCGATGGTTTGCTTGTCGTAGTCGTCGATGAGGCGGTCGCCGTTGAGGTCTTTGTATTTGAGGTCGCCTGCCTGCACGGCGATGTCGCTGACGGGCACTGCGGGTGCGCCGTCGCTGCCGGCTTCGATGGCTGCGATGTCTTCAGGGGTATAGTAGCCGTCCCACACATAGCCGAAGGGTTGTCCGATGGGGTGGCCTGTGCGCATGAGCCAGGGGAAGCGCTGCTGGGCTTCCTGCTGGAAGAGGATGCGGTTTTTGGCGTAGGAGAAGACGAAGTTGGTGTTGAATCCCCAGTCGCCCCATGTGTTGCGGTAGCCTATCTGGCCGTCGATGCCTTGGTTCATGGTCTTGGCTACGTTGACGGGCGATGTGCCTACGCCGATGATGAGGGGTATGTCGCCGCGGTAGACGAGCTGGTCGTAGCGGTGGTCGTAGAAGTAGTCGATGGTGATAGAGACGGTGCGCCAGAGGTTAAGGTCGATACCGATGTCGAACTTACGTGCTTTCTCCCACGTGACGTGGTCGTTTCCGAGGGCTCCTTCGCGATAGCCTGGCCAGTTGATGGCGCGGTCGCCGAAGTAATAGGAGGAGCCTACTTCGTAGACTTGGTTGTAGAGGTAGCGGTTGCCCATGGCGACGTCGGAGCCTACGAGTCCGAAGGATGATCGGATCTTGAGATGGTCGACGCTTTTCTCGAATATTTTCTTGAACCATGGTTCTTCGCTTACGACCCATCCTACGCCTACTGCTGGGAACCATCCGTAGCGGTGTCCTGCAGCGAAGCGGTCGGAGCCGTTGTAGGCGGCGTTGAAGTCGAGGAGGTAGCGGTTTTGGTATTTATAGCCCACTTTGAGTGTCATGCCCATGAATTTCTCGGGCACTTTCTGTCCGGAATTTTCATTGGTTGTGCTTTCGCGGTTGAAGAGGAGCATGGCTGAGACGTCGTGGTCTTCGGCAAACACGCGTGCGTAGTTGAGATAGGCCTGCATGTTGAGGTCTTTGCGTGCGGTGTTTGTTCCGGCGGTGACGGCATAGGAGCCGTTGGTGTAGACGTGGTCGGGGTTGATGTTGTAGTAGCCGCCGCCTTGTCCGTCGGAGTTGAAGTGATAGGTTGGGAACTCGCTACGCCAGACGCTGCGCCAGTTTTCGTCGATGGTGGAATAGGCTATGCGCACGTTTGAAGATAGTCCGGGCGTGATGAAGTCCATTTTCCAGTTGGCGTTGTAGAGGAGGTTGTTGTCGTTGCGCCGTGTGCGGCGGTAGCCTTGGTTGGCGAGGCGGGCGTTGAGCGTCGGGCGGCGTCCGGAGGTGTCGTAGAGGTATGCCCAGGAGCCGTCGGGGTTGACGACGGGTGCTGAATAGGGGTGCATTTCTTCCCAACTGTATATCTGTCCTGTGGCATTGAGGTTGTAGGGCTCGTTGATGTTCATGAACCGCGAGGTGATGTCGAGCCTCATCGATAGATTTTTGGTCACCTGGAAGTCGATATTGGAGCGGTAGTTGAATCGGCGATATAGGTAGTTAGAGTTGACGTCGTCGGCAGCGGATGAGAAGTTGCGCACGAGTCCGTTCTGCATGAAGTAGCCTACGGAGACGAAGTATTTCAGTCGGTCGGTGCCTCCGGATACGTCGACGTTGGCATTTGTCTGCTGTGCTGTCTTCCGGAATATTTCGTCGTACCAGCTCACGTCGGGATGTCCGTAGGGGTCGTCGCCTGTGCGGAAGTGTTCGAGGTCGGTCTCGGTGAACTGTGGCTGCAGGCCGTCGTTGAGGTAGGCTTCGTTGACAAGCTGTGCTGTCTCATACGAGCGCAGGAAGTTTGGGGTGCGCACGGGGGTCTGCACGCCGGTCTCGAGTCGCACGTTGATGCGTGGCCGTCCGTCTTCGCCGCGGCGGGTCTTCACGACGAGCACACCGTTGGCGCCCTTGATACCGTAGATGGCTGTGGTGGAGGCGTCTTTCAGGATGGAGATGCTCTCTATCTCGTTGACGTTGATTTGTGAGAGTTGCTCGTAGGTGTATTCCACATCGTCGACGATGATGAGCGGCTGGTTGCCGGCGGAGTTGAGCGAGCTGACGCCACGGATGAAGAAGTCGGAGGCGTCCTTACCGGGCTGTCCCGACCGCTGCTGGGAGAAGAATCCGGGGAGCTTACCGACGAGGGTGTTCTGCACGCTGCTGACCGGCACTTTCTGCAGTTCCTTACCATTGATGGCACTGACGGCACCGGTGAGGGTGATGCGCTTTGCCTGTCCATAGCCTACGACGACCACCTCGTTGAGTCCGTTGTCGTCGGGGGTGAGGACGATGTCGAGTGTGGAGCCATGTACGACGGCTTCGTTCTCAACGTAGCCCACATAGGAGAATACAAGCCTTGCCGACGGCGAGGCGGCTATCTGGTAGCGGCCGTCGATGTCGGTGACGGTGGCCGACTGGGTGCCCTTCACCTTGACGGTGACGCCGATGAGGGGCTCGCCGTCGTCGGCAGAGGTTACTACTCCACTCACCGTCTGGCTGAGCAGCGATAATGTACATGTGCAAAGGCACATTATTATAATAATATATCTTTTCATAGTCGTTATTTCCAATTAGGGTTCTGCACCATATTGCTGTTCTTATTCACTTCGGTATATGGAATCGGATAGAGATACATCTTGTTGCTCCAATCCACGTTGAGTATGTCGATAGGCGTATATACCATCTGCGATGTGCCTTTGACGATCTGCATGCCCTGGATGGGCTTGCGGAAGATGGTCTCGGCCTCACGCCAGCGGCGTATGTCGAAATAGCGATGCTCTTCGAAGGCCAGTTCGAGGCGACGCTCGTTGTGGATCACCTCACGCATCTGCTCACGTGTCATAGACGGATCGAGTCCGTAGAGTTTGTCGCTGCCTGGCTCGATGCCGGCACGATGGCGAATGGGGATGAGCACGTTGATGATATCGTCGAGATATGCATCACGATTGCTGCATTCGTTGGCAGCCTCGGCAAAGTTGAGGAGTATCTCTGCAAAGCGGAAGTAGATCCAGAGCTCGTTGTGGCTGCCATACTCATTAGAAGTAGTGAAGTCGTTCATGAACTTACACATATAGTAGCTCGTCTGGTTGTAGCGTCCCGATCCGGAGGGGTTGTTGGCACCACCTTGATAGGTGTCGAGCTGAGTGTTGAGCCACACGGAACCCTGATGGAGAACGGTGTAGTCGAGTCGGCCGTCGCGGTTTTCGTAAGGCCTCTGCGGGTCGTAGGCATACTTGCTCTGGCCACGTGGCTTGCCGTCTTTCATGAGGAAGGCATCGACGAGGTTCTGAGTGGGGTTGGTGCGACCGTTGCCAAGCTTGTTGCCTGAGAAGCCGAGCGGACCGTTGTTGCGCTCAACGGAGGTGCCGTTACCATTATTACGGAAGAATATCACCTCACGAGTGTCGGAAGAGAAATAGTTAATGAACACCTTCCGATAGTCGCTGATCAGCTGGAACTTGTTTTTGTTCATCGATGTGCGGGTAGAGAGTATTCCGTAGTTGTCGATGAAGTCTTTTGCCACCTCTGCGGCAAGTGTCCAGCGATCTTGGTTGTAGTCGGTATAGCCCACATAGGGATTGCCGGCCTCGAGGGTATTGCCGTTGAACAGCGGACTGGCAGCATAGAGCAGCACTCTCGACTTGAAAGCCAGGCAGGCCTGCTTTGTAGGTACATGTGCAAAGGCCGTGGCATCACGCATCGGAAGAGAGCGGAGCGAGTCTTGGATATCGGTCAGCTCGTCGACGATATAGTCTACGCAGTCGGCAAACGTATTGCGAGGCAATTCGAGATTGTCGTTGATGTCGAACACCTTGTCGCCCACCAATGGCACTCCGCCGTAGCGCTCCAACAACTGGAAATAGAAGAAAGCACGGAGGAAACGAGCCTCTGCCTTATACGAGGAGCCCATCGGACGAGTCTCGCCGACTACGGTCTCGCCACTCTCGTCGGTATACTCACGGGAGTTTACAAACGAGGTGTTAAACGGTACGCGGTCGATATTGTTAATGAATATATTACACCGGCGAATAGCCTCATACCACGTGCCCCATGTCATGTCCGACGACACTTGGTTGCTCTCCGTATAGCGTCCTGTCTGCAGACGAAGCACGTCGGGGTCGCTGTCCATATAGAGCGAGACGGCATCGTCGGATGCAGCATCGAGGAAGTCGCTGCCAACACGATTGTAGCCACTTGGCAGCATAGAATAGATGGCATTAAGGAAACGAACTGCCTGAACTCCGGCAGAGTCAGTCTCTGAAAATACATATTCTATTGTATATTGATCGACTGGCAGCTCTTCATAGTCGTCGGTACACGACGTAGCAGCAGCAACGAGCACAACCGACAGCAGAATGATTGTCTTCAATGTTTTCATATCTTTTTTCCTCCCATTAGAAATTTAGCTTTATTCCTGTGAAAATAGTTCTCTGCAGCGGTGAACTTGTGAACATCACCTCGGGGTCGACAAGGTCGCAAGCAGAGAATGTCAGTAGATTCTGACCTTCTACAAACACCTTAACCCTGACACCGCCCAGCTTATTCTGGCAGAATGTCTCAGGCAAGTTATAGGCCAAGGAGACGTTCTTCAAGCGGACGAAGTTGCCGTTGTGCATCCAAAGCGAAGAACCATAGTAGCCACCATAGTTGTAAGTGTTGCCTCCGGCAGAAAGGCGAGGATACTTGGCTGTGGCTGCTGTCTCCGGTGTCCAACGGTCGATGATATTGCGATAGGCTTGCCCGTAGCTGTTACCAATGGGCTGGAAACCTTCGACGAGAGTACGGTTGTTCACGTAGAGATCTCTGCCGCATACCCCCTGCCAGAGCATTGAGAATTCGAGGCCACGCCACTCAAGACCGAGATCAAGACCAAAGAACTGCACTGGCTTGTCGCCGCCGATGCAAGTGCGGTCCCACTCATTGATAACACCGTCGCCATTCTGGTCGATATACTTCACGTCGCCAGGCTGTACGTCGTAACCAACCATCGTAGGATAGTTGTTGGCAATATCGTCAGCAGTGAGGAAGCCATCAGCCTGCAAACCGAAGACGATGCCCTCGGGGCGGCCAGTCTGGCGCAGATAGTTGTAGGGCATCTCCTGCTCATCCATGAACAGAAGCTTTGTATGAGCAATGCTCCAGTTTCCGCTGATGTAGTAGTTGAGTGCACCTACGTGGTCTTGCCACGAGAGAGTCACATCCCAACCCTGACGGCGTGTGCGGCCGATGTTCTCATAGGGATATGTCATGCCAAGCAGGGCTATGCTTTTGCCACGCTGCTGCAAGAGGTCGAGATACTTGTCGTTATAGTATTCCACAGTGGCACTGAGGCGATTGTTGAAGAATGCCATATCAAGTCCGATGTTGAGCTTATTGGCTTTCTCGTAGGAGATATACGGATTGGCGAGCCCGTCTTCAGTGACCCAGTAGCCGTTGCTACGCTCTGAACCGAGGGGATAGAACGTGGTCAGGTTCTGCGAATAGGTCTGACGCCAGATGTAGTAGCCGGAGTTGCTTATACCGTTGCCGGTGCGTCCCCATGTACCATAAAGCTTCAGGCGGTCTACCCATGAGGCATCGTCCATGAACGCCTCACGGCTTATGTCCCATCCCAGTCCGAGAGCTCCGAACGTGCCCCAACGCTTTCCGGGAGCATAGCGGTTGAAATAGCTCTCGGTGAGCTTAGCCTGTACAAAGTACTTCTTTGCATAGCTATAGCTGACGCCCTCCATTATGTTGGACGGTATCATCGGCAGGTCGTAGTCGTCGATTTCGTGACGAGTGTCGCCCATGACGGTTGCCTGCAAGCTGTGCAATCCGAAATCACGGCGATAATCTACAGATAGTTGTCCGTAGAGATTATGATAGTTGGACACCGACGTGAAATTGTTTGTCTGCGAAGAGGGGGAGCCGTATTGTACATATACAGGATTACCCTCGTCGTTGAGAGTGTATTGATAAACTGGATTGCGCTTTGTACGAACGATGGCCGTACGTGTCTGGGTGGTCACATTGCCGATGAACTTGGCCGAGAGACCTTTTACAACACGGTTGAAGTCGTACTTCAACGTACCGGTCGCCATGATATCTCTCGTATTGTCGGCAATATATCCGCTCTCCATAGTCTGGGAGAGGAGATTATTCTGATGGGAATAATTACCGCCGTAGGTACCATTCTCGTTATAGACGGGATAGGCATTGTTTGGCGTCTGGAATATGTTCAGGAGCAGATCACTGTATCCGCTTCCTGTTCCACCTGGCTGATTGCCTTCGATTATACGTCCGATTGCCGAGAGCGATGCTGTCAGGTCTTGAGTGACATTGATGTTCACCTTCGACGATATCATGTAGCGATTGTAGTTGAGATTGGTGTTATAGCCGTTGTCTTTGTTCTTTTTGAATAATCCGGCTTCGTTCATATAACCGAGGTTGACAACATATTGTGCCACACGGTTGCCTCCTGAGACGTTGAGGTTGTAGGACTGAGTGGTGGCGTTCTTGTTGAGCAGTTCGTCTTCCCAGTTCACATTTGGATGTCTGTAGGGGTCGCTACCATCGAGGAATGCCTGATAGTCTTTGTATGTATATACACCACCTTTACCATCGTTCTGCAATGCTTCGTTGAGCAGGTAAGCATATTCAGATGCAGATAGCGGCTTCAGATGACGCACGCTACTATGCACTCCGAACTTACCCGTCAGCGACAGGCTGAGCTTTCCTTCGGTGGGCTTCCTCGTTGTGATGATGAGGGCTCCACGTGAGCTCTTCATTCCGAGGAACATCGACGAGAGGGCGTCGCGCTGCAGTGTAACCGACTCTATTGCTTCTGGGTCGATTGACAACAAGGTGCGCTCCACACCGTCGACAATAACCACGGGAGCCACACTACGCGACAAATAGTTGAAACGAGTATTGTCGCCATACGACCCTACTCCATATCCGGAAGGAAGGCTGCCAATGAGATCAACTCTGGAGTTGGAACTGATATTGGCAATGTGAGAGCCTCTATACTGTGAAATGCTAAATCCAGCAATGCGGCCCTGGAGTCCTGTCAGGATATCTGTGGAAAGATACTTCTCCAAGTCTTTGCCATAGACAGTTGATGCGGAACCGAGATAGCTGTCGCGATCGATATTCTCTCCGAAAGGACCTGTCAGATCACGCTGATTATCTACAAAACGACGCTCAACATGGACTGTGAGTCCTTTGGCTCCAACTCTGCCGACTTTCATCTCTTTGTAGAGATAATCGGGATGACTGACTGTGATCACGTCGTCGGCACTTGCCGAAAGAGTGAAGCTTCCATCGTCGGCAGTGGTGACGCTTTCACCACCTTTTACTGCCACGGCTGCACCTCTCACTGGACTGTTCTTCCCGTCGAGGATCTGGCCTGTGAGTCCTTGAGCGTTTCCGCTGGCTGCTATCAGAAGGAAAGCAGCGAGGAAAAGCATCATAGGTAACCGATGACTTTTATTTAGTTTATAGTTCATAGCTCATAGTTTTTAGTTCATAGTTCATAATTACTCACACTCGAATCTGAACGTGAAGCCTTTCTTCACATCTGGCATTGGAACACCTTCCTGCACATAGTCGTCGTCGGACTGTGTGACGGTGATCGAGCCGTCGGCACTGCTGAAATAATACTCAATCCGCTCAATGTTCTCATCTTCGGGTACACCAAAGTAGTCGATTGGCCAGAATGTAATATTATATGTGTCGCTATAGGCATTTTCACGTGTCATACGTGTCTTGTCATTGCGTACATCTACCGTATAGGCTCCCCCTTCGTAGGTATATGCCGTACCTTGCAGATAGACATCGGTCGTTGCTGCGAGATCGTTCTCGCCGGCAGACCCTTTGAAAGTGAAAGTGATGAAGTCGTTTTGCAGGCTGCTCATCGGCGACACCTTGTTAAAATGGTCGCTACAATAGTCGATCACCTGCCCTACTCCTGTAAATAGTAATTGAAAAGTATACCACCATAATAATTGAAAAGTATACCATGTAGGTCGGAGAATTTACGTTATTATAGTAGCTCGCATGAGTGCTGTTAAACGTACAGAGAGTAAAAAATGATCGACATGGACAAGAAGGAACAGATTCTTCATTACCATCGCATAGATGGTTTGAGTTTGCGGGAGATAGCCCGCAGGACAGGTCTGAACAGGAAGACCGTGACCCGTTACATCCGTGAGTATGAGGCTCAGGTGATGTCTGACCCTGAAGAAGGCATAGACATGTGCCTTGCAAGTAAGCCTAAGTATCCGACCCGCAGGACGGAGCGCACCAGGCTGACAGATGCCGTATGCGCAGAGATTGAGTACTGGCTTACGGAGAATGCCAAACGCCGACAGACTGGCATGAGGAAACAGTGTCTGAAGCGGCAGGACATCTACCGTGCTTTGATAGAAAAGGGCTTCAGCATCAGCTATTCGAGCGTGTGTAAGTACATCCAGCAACGCAAGACCGAGAAGAGGAGCAAGCCCAAGGATGTGTTTATCAAGCAGTACTATGAGCCTGGAGAGGAGTGCGAGTTTGACTGGGGTGAGGTCAAGCTGCGCATAGCCGGCAAGCAGGTTACGTTCACGATGGCCGTGTTTGCCTTGTGCCACAGCGAGGGACGCTGGGCCTATCTCTTCCGCCACCAGGACAACCTGGCCTTCATGGAGTCACACCGCAATTTCTTCCATACCGTGCACGGTGTGCCCCACACGATGGTGTACGACAACATGAAGGTGGCCGTCATCCTGAGGCCGGACGGGAAGCAGCCCACGGAGTCCCTGCTGCGCATGGAGGCTTTCTACGGTTTCTCCCACCGCTTCTGCAATGCCCGCGCCGGATGGGAGAAGGGGCATGTGGAGCGAAGCGTGGACTACGTCAGGGGGCGTGCCTTCACCACACGAGTGGACTTTGACTCCATAGAGGCTGCACAGATGTGGCTGGACGTTATATGCGACAATATAAATAAGGAAAGCGGCAGCATTGCCACGGGAGACAAGCAGCAGGCTTTGCGCAGGGACATGGAGTGCATGCTCCACTTTCCCGGCGACTTCGGGTGCTTCGACCTGCTGCAGTGCTCCGTGGACAAGCAGTCCACCATATCCGTCAAGGGATGCCACTACTCCGTACCCGACCATCTCGCGGGACAGACGGTCCTCGTGCAGCTCTACTCGGAGAAGATACGCGTCTATGACTCCGCGCACAAGAAGATGGCCGAGCATGAGCGTAGCTACTCATCCGGCTCATGGACGTTTGACATCAACCACTACATAGGTACGCTCATGAAGAAGCCCGGCGCACTGAAGGGCTCCGTGGCTCTCAGGCAGATGCCGGAAAAGATGCAGGAACTCTTCCGCGTGCACTTTGCAGACAGCGGCAAGGACTTCCTGCGGCTGCTCAAGTACTGTAGGGAAAACAGACATGACTACAGGGACATCCTCGATGCCGTCAGGCAGATACGTATGCGCGGTGCCCGCCGCATCAACTTTGACCAGATAAAGGTGGCGCTGGAGACGAGGGATGCCGCGCCGCTGACGTTTACTGACAGCCAGAGGACGGATGCCTTCCTGGAGATAGAACTCGGCAGCGAGGACGTGCTGGCACAGCTGGACGGCATCATGCAGGGTAACGCTGGCGTCACTGGCACGGGAAGGAGGTGTGTACCATGAACGAAAGGGACATCATAGACATGTATGCCAGGGAACTCAAACTGGCTGCGGTGAGGGAAAACGTGGCCATCCTTGCCGAAGATGCCGTCCGAGAGCAGTGGTCATGTCTCACTTTCCTGCGACGACTGCTGGAGGAGGAAGTGACCAGGAGGCGTGAGAGAAGCAAGATTACACGCATACACAGGGCAGACTTCCCGCAGATGAAGTACCTCGAGGAACTCAAGAGAGAGGAACTGCCACTGGAGGGACAGATGATACTGCCTGAGGTCGAGACGCTGGATTTTATCAAGGAAGGACGAAGCATCGTCATGTACGGTAATCCCGGAACGGGCAAGACACACACAGCCATCGGACTCGGCATCAAGGCGTGTCTTGAAGGGTATTCCGTCTTCTTCACTTCCGTGCCGCACTTGCTGACTATGATTAGGGAGGCCAAGACAGAGAAGACACTAAGGAATCTGGAAATAAAGTTTGAACGCTACGACCTCGTCATATGCGACGAACTCGGGTATGTCGGCTTCGACAAGGAAAGCGCAGAGATGCTCTTCAACCATCTCTCACTCAGGACAGGAAAGAAATCCACGATCATCACTACGAACCTGCCTTTTACCAGATGGGAGGAAGTGCTCAAGGATAAAGTCCTATGCTCTGCACTCGTCGACAGACTCTGTCATAAATCATACCTCGTCAACATGACAGGAACATCATATCGAATTAAAGAAACAAGAAAAATTATCAGCAACAAGTAATGTTTAACAAACTTTTTGTACCTTTGCAGCACACTGCCAAAGTGGTATACTTTTAGATTATTATCTGGTATACTTTTACGTTATCATTTACAATCGGTCGAAGAATGTGCTGTCGAGCCTACTCTCACATACATCGAAGGGTGCATTCTTCCACAATCGGGCATCGTCAATGGCTGCAGGGAACATGACGTTGAGATTGTACTTCGTATTGTAGAATGCCACCGTACGATTGCGCCTGCTTCTTTGGAAATGATTACCCACGCGAACGTTTTCTTTCCAATCGACGATAAGGTCGACATCGATGAGCGGGTCGTCGTACTTCAAGGTGTACGTCTGTGAGAAAACAACTCCGGCAACCTTGCCACTGATGCAGATACTCGTGACATAAGGCGTCGACTTCACTACGTCGACCTCTGCCCTACTCTCCCGTGAGGAACAAAAGCGACTCACTCTGGGAAAGTATCCCCGCAGTTCGCCAAAGCCATAGGGCGAACTACGGTCGACCATCTCACGCTTCACTCGTTTGTCGTAGAGCGAAGTGAGTATTCCTCCATGGGCTAAGTCGAAGATGAGCCGGTATTGGTTGTTCTCGACAATAGACTTGTCGTTCTTCGTCTTGACAGTAGAGAAGTTTTTCATCTTCTTCCCGGCAGAGGGAATTGCTTCGATGATGCCAAACGGTGGTGCATCAACAAGGACGTCAACGAGCTGTCCACTGTCGTCGGTAGCCGTGACGACTTCTCGACGACTCTTGCCGGTAGTATTAAAATAGAAAGTCCTACCACCACTCATCGGCAAGGATGCGCCGATAATGCGACCAGCCTTATGACATGTGGCATCTGTCCAGAGGGCTATATTGTCTGCCCATGTGCCATGGGAATTGAGCCTGTTGTAGGGCACTATCCACGAGTCGTGATGCTGAGCAAGCATCAGTGTGCGCCATGCTTCGTCGATTGCTTCCTGATCGGGTCTCACTCCTGTCAGAACATAACGGGCTGCACCGATACGCTCAGCGTCGAGAAGCATATTCTCTGCATGCCTCACCTGCTGTCCGATGCGCTGCATCACTTGCGACCCCCACACAAGTGCCACCCTGACTCCTTCCTGGGTCATACGATAGTCGGTGGCCTTGCTACGGTCGGCAATATTCTCTATATAGTCAGTCCATAGTATATATTTCGATGTACTGTCTTTTCTCAGCCACGGACCGAATGTCCATCCTGCATCCTGATAGCACATGCCAACGGGATGCTTTATCCCTGCCTGCCGACATGCTTCAATGTATTCACTGCTGTTCTTCCATGCTATCGTCTGCCACACTGATCCCGGCTGCAATGCTTCACATTCGTAGCGAGGCACCGTGGGCAATGATGTTCCGTCGGGGCCTATCCAGTTGACTATCTCGCCACCGAATGCTTCGGTGTATCCTCCCCAGCACGTATCTGGGCATTTAAGGACGGCATAACGGAATCCCAACTGTGCAAGTATCTGCGGCAGACAGCTTGTGAAGCATGGTTCTTCGGTGGCGTAGGTGGTGAAGGTCATCGAAGGGAAATGGCTGTGGAGTTTACGCATGCCATATTGAAATTGGCGGATGATGCTCTCGCCAGAGACAGGATACAGATACGACTGGGCATAGCTCGGATTGGTATATTCCACACGTCCGCTCTCCTCCACCATCGCTTTAAACTGCCGATAGGCCTCGGGGGTGCGCACCTTCACCGTGTCCCACGTCTCAGGTTCTATTTCCAAGCCGATGCACCACGAAGGATGCTCACGGAGTTGGTCGACAAGAAACTGCGTATAAGTATTCACTGGATAGTGACCATAGATACCGCCGTGGAAGCCATCGGCGAAATATGCTTGTTGCGCCGCTGATGGGAGCAACATGCAAAGCAGTATCATGAGGATGGGTATGGATAGTCTGTTCATTTGCAAAAAGTGTTTCATTCTTGACCGACAAAATCTTTCGGAAGCAGTCCGAACTGCTTCTGGAAGCACTGTGTGAAATAAGAAGGCGATGAGAATCCCACCAGATAGCACACCTCGCTCACTTTCATATTCCCGCCCTTCATCAACTGCGCGGCTCGCTTCAACCGTTCGACTTTTATGTAGTTGTTCGGAGTGAGGTTGTACATGCCTTTTATCTTCCGGTTGAGATTTGTACGACTCATTGCCATCTCCTCGGCCAGCCGGTCGAGGTCGAGATCGCTATCGGCAAGATTGTCATCGACAACCTTCTGCAGCTTCGTCACGAAGTTCTCATCTGTCTGGCTCACCGCCGAAGTGTCGAGCTGCTGGAATGGCGACGTGGCATAGAGCCGACGCATATTCTCCCGACTGCGAAGGAGGTTTTGAATCACACTGAGCAGATATTGCACAGAGAAGGGCTTTTCGATATATGAGTCGGCACCGCTCTCTATTCCTTCCACCTTGGCCGAGTCGAGAGTAAGAGCCGTGAGGAGAATGAAGGGGATATGGCTGTAGTTGACATTTTGCTTCACTGCCTGACAGAACTCGAATCCACCCATTGGCTCCATCATGGCATCGGAGACAATGATGTCGATATCATGGTCGGCCAACACCTTCAGAGCTTCACTGCCATCGGAGGCGGTGAGGACATAGTAGGAGTCTTGCAGCACACGTCGCTGATAGCGCAGCATCTGCTGATTGTCTTCGGCAATGAGCACCACTGGTAGATGACGACTGTTGTCGTCCTGATCATCGAAAGCATCAACGTCGCCCTCTTCGTCGGTTGGCATGTTTATCGTCATACTCTGTCGGAGGGGCAACGATAGCTGGAAAACATTCAAATCGTCGCGGTCGACCATAACCAACCGTCCTCCATGCAGCTCGGCAAGTGTATGGGCCAGGGCAAGGCCGATGCCAGTTCCCGACGACGACGTGTCGCCACGGAAGAAGGGAGTGAACAGTTTTTCTCGTATATCGCGTGGCACCACTGCACCGTCGTTCTCACAAGTGATCGTAAAGTCGTCGTCGCCACTCTCGAGTCTGACGACAACTGTCTTCTCACAGTATTTCACGGCATTGTTCAGCAGATTGCTTATGATCTTCGTCAGCGCCTCCTTGTCTACGTAGGCACTCACCTGCTGGGCAGGAGGATAATAGGTGCTTTCTATATTCTTGTTACGCATGAGAGGCTTGAACCTGATGAGGATACTCTCGACGAGTGAAGATATATTACACTGTTCGAAGTTCAGTTTCAGCCCATCGCGCTCAGTGCGACGGAAGTCGAGCAACTGATTAGTCAGGTCGAGCAGTCGCGACACGTTCTGGTCCATGATGTTCAGGTCTTCCTCCTCGTCCTTGTCGTGCTTACGCCGCAGGATCACCTCCAGCGGACCTTTTATGAGAGTGAGTGGGGTGCGTATCTCGTGGGCCACGTTGGTGAAGAAGTTTATCTTACTCTGATAAAGTTCCTGCTCCTTCTCTCGCTCAAACTTTGCCATGGCAATCTTGCGCTGCAGCCGGCTGCGGTAGACAATGTACCTATACGCAGCATAGCCGATGAGAGCAGCAAGGAGCAGATAGACAATCCGCATCCACCACGTCCAATACAACGGCTGGCGGATGGTGATATCCAACTCATAGGCCGACTTCGACACGTTACCGTCGCTCAAGTGAGTGCGCACGTGGAGTGTATAGTGGCCCGCCGGCAGGTTGGTATATTTAATGTAGTTGTCGTCGTGAAGGTCAAGCCAACCGCTGTCGAAGCCCTCGAGCATATACTCCAGATTCGGCGACGATGACTCGTTGAAGCTAATCGTACCCACCTTCAGGGCAAACGTATTCTGGTCGTGCGACAGACTGATCTTGTCGGTGGCAAGGATGCTCTTCTGAAGCGGAGAGCCCTCGGCATGATTGTCCACCACCACATTATTTATAAGCAGTTCGGTGGCCACAATCCGCGAGTTGTCTCTGAAAAGGGAATGATTGCCAGGACGAAACTCCACCAATCCGCGCTGTGTGCCCATATATATCTTCTCGTCGGAGCTGTAGAGCGACGAACAGTAGTTGAAGTTGTTGTCGAGCAGACCATTGCTCGTGGTATATACCCTGCAGTCGCCACTCTTCGGATTATAGCACAGCAGGCCGTCGCTCGTCGACAGCCACAGCAGGCGCTGCTTGTCTTCCACGATGCCGAACACCACCTTGCGGGGATTATACTGAGGGATATCCACACCCACGAAGGTGTCGCCGTCGCTGTCGTAGCACCCCACTCCGCCTCCTTCCGTCGATATCCATATCCTGCCGTCGCTCGTCTCGCTGATGCCGATGATATTGTCCGACGGCACATGGTGCCGCTCGTTCTTTGCCGAATAGAGCACCCACTTGTCGTTCGCCGTGCTACGACGATAGAGCCCCATGCCGTAGACAGCCACCCATAGATGTCCGCGACGGTCCTCAAGCATGTCGTAGACAATGTTGCGCGGCAACTCGTCGACAACTTCAAATCCGTCCTTCGACGGCTCATAGCGGAACAGGCCGCTGAGTGTGCCCACGTATATCCTGTCGCCCGACAACTTCTTCACCATGAAGATGTTATTATCGTAGAGACGTCCGTCGCCCTTGCCGCCCACATACGAGCCAATCAGCTGCCCCGTCCTCGTGTCGATAAGCTTCAGCCCCGAGCCGAAAGCACCCACCCACAGCGTGTCGCCAGAGAGACACAAGCCGTGGATATTGGGATAGTCGCGACTCGACTCTATCAGTGCAAACCGTCTCGTAGCAGGGTCGTAGCAGTTGAGTCCGCCATCCTCTGTGCCCACCCATATCTGGCCACGGCGGTCCTCGACAATGTCTCTCACGCGTCGACCATGTATCGAGCCGGCAATATCCACTCTCGGAAAGAAATGCTCGAAGACAAACGTATTCCTCACGGCATAGTTTACACCGCCGAAATAGGTGCCCACCCACATGCCGCCGTCCTTATCGCAGAACAAGCTTTGCGTGGGATTATCCGACAGCGAATAGGGATTCGTCGGCTCATAGCCGTAGTGGTCCATCGCACGTTCAAGCATATCGTAGACATACACGCCGTTCTCCGTAGCCACCCATATCTCGCTGCCACTTCTCACAAGACCATGAACATGATGCCCCTTACTGCCCTCCCCGGCAAGGAGAGAGCGCACCGCGGTGCCGCCAATCGTATGAACCAGCACACCACGACGGTCCGTTCCGACATATATCTCACCGTCGTCCGACAGCACGATGCCGTTCACCATCATCGAGGCGAACAGTTCCTCCCCCGCAGCATTGCGATAAGGCTTCAGCGTCTTCAGCCCATCGTCGCTGTAGAACAGTCCGCCACCGTAGAACCCCAGCCACGCGCGGCCGTCGTTCCCAAAAGCGAAAGCTGTCACTATCGGAAATCCGTCCATCACAAAGTGGTCCATCCGTCGGCTCGACGTATCATATCTAAACACCCCCTGTTGCTCGGTAGAGAAAAAGACCATCGTACCGTGGCCCGCGATAAGCTTCACGTTGGAAGCTATCCTCTCGCCGTCGGCGGCGTCGGTAGTGAAACGCTCAAACGAGTCAGTATCGGGAGTATACACATACGCCCCGTTGTCGGTGCCCACCCACAATACACGTCCGTCGCCGGCATAGAGCGTGTTCACATAGTCACTGCCCATGCTGCGCCCGTCGAGACCAGAGTGATACGTCTTAAACTTCCGGCCGTCGAAGCGATTGAGACCATACTTCGTGCCAAACCACATGAATCCCATATAGTCCTGCTGTATGGCGTTCACCGTATTATCCGACAGTCCGCCATTGCGATCATAGTGCCAAAAGCGATACTCACCACCCCAACCGGCACACACCGGCAGCAACAACGCCACCAGAAACACGTATCGTATACTATACTTCAACTTAAAACCCAAAACTTAAAACTCAAAACTTAAAACTTTTTACAAAAGACGTCTGTCCCGTCCCTTTCCGTTATAGTCCCGTTGCAAATTTACTCTATTTATTTCACACAGCCGCATCTTCAGCCGCGTTTTTCCATCCACCGACGACATCCAGTCGAGTCAGTTCCGTCTGTACATAAGTATCTGCATCGAAAAAATAAACTGCCGGCATCATTTTTCTGATGCCGGTGGAGTACGATCACGCGTGTTTGCACAATCCCACTTTTTAGCCCATCGGGGTCTTCAACTCTTTTTTGGGGGGTGTTTCGATTAAGTACACGGGCTTTGTACTGTGAGTACATGGGCTTTGTACTGGAGACCGACGGCTGCAGTGCCGCTGTATGAAGACTCGGTCGGAATGAAAAGACTATTGGAATGGAGCCCTATGTCAGCGAACGGACGTCAGCTTGCTGCGTATCTCGCGTGAGCTACCTAAATCCGCCAGGGGGGAGAGTTTTAGTGTAGAGTGAAGAGTGTAGAGTGTAGAGTGAAGAGTTATCGTTCCCGTTGGCGTTGACGTTATCGTCATCTAGTTATTTATACTCACGGCGGGCCAGCCGTAGTCCTGATAGTATTTCACGTTGAGACCGTACTTCCTGACGTAGTCGCTGGTAATGGCGGTGCGCATGGCTTCGCGCAATGTCTCGTCGCTGTTGATGGAATGGTATTCCTCATACTTGTCGCCGAAGATCCTCCGTGCGCTCTCCAGATTGCCGGCACCATTGATGACGGCGTCGAAGGAGGTGACTTCATACGTCGTACCGGTCTTCACGAGATGGAACAGTCCGGGGTGGTCGCCGCCGGAGACGGTCTTCAGTGTGTCGCCGGAGATGTTGTAGTTGAACACCCAGAAGTCGCCCCATACGCGCACGTCGGCCGAGTCGCTCTCGTCTACCTCGACGGGCATGACGCACGGGATGCATACTTCGCCCTGGAGGTATTGACTGCCGATGGAGTCGGACATGTAGCGCTCGACGATATCCAAGCAACTTACTTGCGTGCTGGGCTCGGTTGTCGGCTCTGCTTCCACAACAGCTTTTCTGCATCCGATGATGCATGCTCCGCTGGCGAGGAGCAGGAATGCAATAATCAAAAAATCTAATCTTCTATTCATATCGATATTATTTCTTCGGCTTATCTGTCATCCATAGTTCGAGTGTGGAGCCGGCTGTGATATCGCTGTGGTCGATGTAGCATTTCTTGTAGCTGCGGCCGTTGAGCGTCTGACGGCCGATGTAGACATTCTCGGGCGAATTGTCGTGGGCAATGATGCGGAAGGTGTTGCCGCCGGGGAGGTGGAATGTCAACTTCGAGAACACTGGCGATGTAATCTCCACGCGTGTGTTGCCAGGGCATACGGGATGGATGCCTGCTGCCGATAGGACATACCAGGCCGACATCTGTCCGACGTCTTCGTTGCCGCAGAGTCCTTCCACCTTATTCTTATATGCGTGTGAGCAGATGTAGCGTGTCCAGTACTGCGTGAGCGATGGCTCTCCAAGCTGGTTGAAGAGATATGGCACGAAGTGGACTGGCTCGTTGGCGTGGTTGTAGTATTGATTCCACATCATGTCCTCTGGGGTGTTATGGAACATCCACTGGAGGTCGTCGAGCGCTGCTTTCCTGCCGCCCATTATCTTCGTCATGCCTTTCACGTCGTGAGGGACGAACCATCCCTGCTGGAAGGCGTTGCTCTCCATTGCTCCATACCACTCCGTGAGGCGTCCGTGCTCGGGCCATTCCATCCACGTGCCGTCGTCGTTGCGCGGGCGGAACCAGTGCTTCTCAGAGTCGAAGACGTTGCGCCATGCTTGGCTCTTCCGAAGATAAAGTTTTTCTTCTGATTTCTTTCCTAACGCTTTGGCAAGCTGAGCAATGCACCAGTCGGTATAGGCGTATTCGAGAGTGTGCGACACTCCGGTTCTTCCGGGGGTGTATCCTTTCTCGTCGTTGCCAAACTTAGCCGATGAGTTCTTGGCGTATTGATATGCTTTCTCGATGTCGTAGCCTCGTATTCCTTTAGCATATGCATCGGCGAGTACCGACAGTGCGGGGTTTCCGAGCATGCATCCGGTGTAGCTATTGAGGAATTCCCATCGCTCGAAGTACTCGCGTCGGCTCTCATCGGCCATGGTGATGAGTGAGGCGAGCATGTCGTTGACGACGGTGGGATTGATGATCGTGAGTAGCGGGAACTGGCTGCGGAAGACGTCCCAGCCGCTGAAGATGGTGCGTTTTGTGAATGTCGACTGGCTATGGTGGATTTTATAGTCGCCGCCGATGTAGCGTCCGTCGACGTCGGTATAGGCTCTGGGGTCGATCATTGTATGATAGAGGGCAGTGTAGAAGATAGTGCGTTCGTCGTCGGTACCGCCTTCCACTTCAACCCTTCCAAGCTCGCGGTTCCATTTCTCGGTGGTCTGACGGCAGACGTCATCGAAGTCCATGCCCGGCATCTCGGCCTCGAAGTTGCGGCGGGCGCCGTCGAGGTCGACAAAGGAGATTCCCACTTTCAGCTCTACCTGTTCGCCGTTCGTCGTCGGAAACTCTGTGAAGAATCCGATATGCTTGCCTTGCAGCGATTTCTGTCCGCGCAACACCTTTGCCTCGGCCACTCGCTGCTGATATTCGCGGCTTGCGACATCGCCGTTGTGCCGGCTTTGTCCGTCGGGGATGTCGGCGCTCCAGAAGCCATAGTCGGCAATGGGCCGGCTCAGCTCGGCGTGGAAATAGACGGTGTAGAGAGCTTTTCCTGCTCCGTCGCCCCATCCACCGCCATCGGGGGTGCAACGTGTCCAGCCCTCGATAGTGTTCTCGCCGGTCAGCTCGGCATATTCCTCCACGGCCGTGCCCCCTACTCTGCGGGCCAGGTCTATCTGCAATCGCGACAGCTTGTTCTCGGGATATGTGAAGCGCAGTACGCCGCAGTGGGGCGATGCCGTAGCCTCGACACGGATGTCATAGTCGGTGAGCACAACCGAATAGTAGCCTGCCCGGGCCGTCTCGGTGGCTTTGTCGTAGCGGGAGCGCCACCCTTTCACGCTGCCATCCTCTTTTCCGGCAGCAGTATGGAGAGGGCCGGTGGTGGGCATGACCATGATATTTCCAAGGTCGCCATACCATCCCACGCCGCTCATCTGGGTCATCGAGAAGCCTTCGATGGTCGTGTGCTCATAGCTATAGCCTGGTCCGTTATCGCCTCCAGTGATTGTCTGGGGGCTCACTTGCGTCATCCCGAACGGCGTTGCAGCGCCGGGGAATGTCTTTCCCAAGCCATGGGAGGCACCGGCAGCGTCGATGTTGGTCGATGCTCCGATAAACGGATTCACACACGAAGCCAGGTCTTTCTGCTGGGCATTAAGAACGGCAATCGTAAACACTGAAAAGAGAAGAAGATGGAAACGCTTCATCATACTAAAACTTTAACTTAATTTCAATTCTGTCCTCCACCCGCATCAGCAATCCGACTCTGCCTTTTTCGTCCGGATTCTGCTCGCGACCATGAGCATATGCGAGTCGGGAGAATTCTTTTATTTCCTTGTTATAAATAAGACGAGTGAGCCAGGCATTTCCGTATAAACGGACAGAAAAAAATATCATGTTTCTCGCTGCGGGTACTTAATATCGACACATAGGTAAACTTTTCTGCAAAGGTATGTATTATTTTCAGGACAGGCAACGCCGGAGAACGAAAAAAATGACTTTGCATCGATGCTGGTCTTGTCGAGACACGACACTGGGGATGCATAACTGGGCGGTCGTTTCATTGTCGCCAGAGAAATATGCCTGCAACAGTACATGGGCTTTGTACTGCGAGTACATGAGTCGTGTACTGAGAGTACATGGCTCGTGTACTGAGAGTACATGGGCCTTGTACTGGAGCCGACCATCAGAGATGAGGGTGCCGAAGCAGCGAAATTGCCGGAAATATAAGGCCAGAAACGAAAATAATATTTTCCTATTATTTTGTCCTGTCCTTGGTTTTCACTAGCTTTGTCAGCCATACGTCCGAAGAAAATAGGCTGCTTCTCAGCAAAAAAAATAAATTTTTCGCTTCGCTCAACAACACGTCTTTTGCTCTCCGCTCAACTTGCACTAACTTTAACTTCGTTGAAGTCAGGCTGCGTCTCAGGATAGAAAATTAAAAAACTTACGTTTTTATTTTGTTCTCCGCTCAACTTGCACTAACTTTGTCAGCGTAATCTCCAGAGCAAAGGCTTTGCGGGAGACCCCTAAATTTGATACTATGACGAAAAGAGGCATTGTTTTTATTTTGTCCGTACTCTGCATGCTTACCGCTGTGGGGCAAAGGATCGACGTCGGTTCGGCTGCCGACATATCGCCGTATATCTTCGGCCATAACCTTGAGCACACACGTGCTGCGGTGAACGGCGGACTGAGTGCGCAGATGCTCAAGAACCGCAAGTTTGCCGGCAAACCTTCGAAGAACCGCGGCGTGGCAGCTCACTGGACAGGGATAGGCGAAAAGGTGCTGTTTATGATGGACGGCAGAGACCGCTATACGCGCCACGTCTTTCTCAACAACATGCGCCGCAGCAACGAGCTGAGCTCGCAGGTGGTGGCCAATCTCACCTCCGGGCAGACGGCTGGACTGGCCCAGGGAGAGCTGATGCTGAAAGGCGGAAAGGAGTATGAGATGAGGGTGATCACGAAGGTGTCGGCACCGGTGACGCTGAACGTCACGCTGACCGACAGAACGGGAAGAAAGGTTTATGCCTCGAAAGCGCTCCACCTGACAAAGAGCGACGACTGGGCCATAGACGCTTTCGAAATGACTCCATCGGCCGATGACAGCGATGCACAGGTAAGATTCAGCTTCTCGGAGAAGGCAGAGGTCAT
The DNA here is from genome assembly GCA_017477435.1 of Prevotella sp. Lineage (GTDB taxonomy): Bacteria > Bacteroidota > Bacteroidia > Bacteroidales > Bacteroidaceae > Prevotella. The sequence continues at coordinate 13,593 of JAFUVV010000021.1, read as the reverse complement.
CTTCGGAGCGCTGTCGATGATGCCAAAGGAGAACTTCCACGGCATGAGGACCGACGTAGTAGAACAGCTGAAAGCCATCGGTCCGCGGCTGCTGCGCTGGCCAGGAGGAAACTTCGCCGGGGAGTACAGGTGGAAAGACGGACTGCTGCCCGCCGACCAGCGCGGACCGCTGCAGGCTGCAACAGAGATAGAAACGCAGCCTTATACCGACGGATTCGACTATCACGAGATAAACACCGACGACTTCATCGCCCTCTGTCGCGAGGTGGGAGCCGAGCCGATGATGACAATAAACCTGGCATGGTGCACACCGAAAGAGAGCGCAGAGTGGGTGGAGTACTGCAACGGCGACGAGAATACGGAATATGGGCGGAAAAGAGCCGAACGCGGACATAAGGAGCCCTACGACGTTAGGTTCTGGTCGCTGGGCAACGAAATGGGATATGGCCATATGGAAGGCCCCAAAGGCCCCGAGGGATATGCCGACATGGCAGAAAAACATGCCGACGAGATGAAGAAGGTGAGCCCGGATATTGAATTTGTGTCATCGGGCCCCTACCCCAACGACAACTGGGCAGCCAACTCGGCAGCGCGACTGGCAGGGAAAGTGGAGAACATCTCGCTCCATACATATAACGGTCCGGCGGCATGGAATTGCGCTAACCTCCACTACACCACGCCTGAAGACACCAAAGCGACGTATGAGGCAGTGGCGAAATCGGCCGACGACGTCGTCAGACATGCACAGAACATGAGGGCCTCGCTCGACAAGACAGGAAAGAAGCTCCACATCTCGTTCGACGAGTGGAACCAGTGGTATGCCTGGTATCGGCCGTCGTGCGTGGCGGAAGGGATATATACGGCCAGGGTGATGCACTTCTTCATCAACCAAAGCAACGAGCTCGACATTCCTTTCGTGTGCTACTTCCAACCCGTTGGCGAAGGGGCTATCCTGATCGACAGGGAGAAGAGCTGGCTCACAGCAAACGGACAGATGTTCAAACTGATGAGAGTTCACCAAGACGGGAAAGTGTGCAAGGTGAGCGACAACGACGACAATACCGTGGCTGCTACAATAAAAGACGGAATAATGACCATCACCTTGATAAATTCCAGCTACGACACAGAAAAGGATTTCAATATTCCTGTCAAAGGAAAGATTATTGAGAGTAAGCTATTCGCAGCCGACGATGTGACGCCATACAGCTATTTCAACGAGACTGAAATTGATGCATCGATGGTGAAGAAAAGCCTGAAAGCGACACTCCCACCTCACAGCGTGGGACTTGTAAGAATAAAACTTAAATAAATAATAAAACCTAAAAATGAAAATGAAAAGAATTCTCTTAACACTTGTGTCTGCAATTATTGCAGCAAACATTTCTGCCGAAGAATGGAAACCGGCATCGTGGCCAATCATGAAGCATTACGACTCGCGCCATCTCTTTCAGATTGCCTTGCCTCTTGGCGGCATCGGAACAGGACAGGTGTCGCTGGGTGGACGTGGTGAACTGCGCGACTGGGAGATTATGAACATTCCAGCAAAAGGCTTCAGCACCGTTTACACCGGAAGCAGCAACGCTCCGTTCTTTGCCATCTACGTGAAGCCAGACGGCAAGGCTGCATCGACTACGCTGCTCGAAGGGCCGCTCTACGACCAAGAGATGCTTGGAGGTGGCGGCGGTGAGGCAGTAAACCATCACGGCATGCCACGCTTCGAGAATGCGTCGTTCGATACCGCATACCCATTCGGACAGGTAAGTCTGTCGGACAAGACGATTCCTGTGAAAGTGCGCATAAAGGGCTTCAACCCGCTCATCCCATGCAACACCGACGACAGCAGCCTGCCCGTGGCAGTGCTGGCATACGAGGTCACCAACACCACAAACGCGCCGATGGAGGTTTCGGTTTGCGGTACAATGCGCAACTTCATCGGTCGCGACGGACACAACGGAATGACTGGGGCAAAGAAGAATCAGAATATGTTCAAAGAGAGCAACGACATCAAAGGCATATACTTCTATTCCGAGGGTGTTGACAAGGCCGATCCTGCTTGGGGAACAATGGCTCTGACCACATGCGGCAAGGGCGAGATAAGCTATCGCACATGCTCGAAGCTCAACAGTTGGCAGAATGCTATCCTTAACTTCTGGGATGACTTCAGCGACGACGGCATTATGGTGGAAAAGAAACAACCACTGGAAGACGACCCCATGGCTTCGTTGGCAGTGAAGAAGCGTATCGCTCCAAATGCCACAGAGACATTTGTGTTCTATCTCACTTGGAATTTCCCAAATCGCAAGGCATGGTCGCAAACAGTGGTGGGCAACTACTACAGCACTCTCTACGCCGATGCTTGGGACGCTGCCGAAAAGATTCTGCCACGCATTCCACAACTCGAAGCCAACACATTGCAGTTCGTTAATTCGTTCATGAGCTCTACCCTGCCCGACGTGGTAAAAGAGGCTGCGCTGTTCAACCTCTCCACCCTGCGCTCGCAGACAGTGTTCCGACTCCCAAGCGGACACATGATGGGCTGGGAAGGAGTGTGGAACCATGTCGGTTCGTGCAAAGGATCGTGCACTCATGTGTGGAACTATGAGGTAGCCACGCCATTCCTCTTCGGCGACCTGGCAAGAACAATGCGCGACGTGGAATTCAACTATGCCACAAGAGAGAACGGCTACATGAGTTTCCGCGCCAACCTGCCTCTCTCAGAAGCATCAACTTACGACAATGTTGCTGCCGACGGTCAGATGGGATGCATTATGAAGATGTATCGCGAATGGCAGTTGTCTGGCGACAACAAATTCCTAAGCGACAACTGGGCACAAGTGAAGAAAGTGCTCTCGTATGCATGGACAGAGAAAGGATGGGACGGCAATCAGGACGGTGTGATGGAAGGAAGCCAGCACAACACCATGGATGTGAACTACTTCGGACCGAACCCACAGATGGGCTTCTGGTATATGGGAGCTCTCAGAGCAGCAGAGGAAATGGCATTGGCAATGAAGGACAAGCCATTCGCAAAGAAATGCCGCGCCCTATTCGAGAAAGGAAGCAAGTGGATGGATGCCAACCTGTTCAACGGCGAATACTACGAGCATAAGATTACCGACCCAGAGACTTTCGAATATCTCAACATGGACGATCCCAACGTGAAGATTCCTGATTTCCAACTCGGAAAGGGATGTCTTGTAGATCAGCTCGTAGGACAATACATGGCTCATATCTGCGGACTGGGTTACCTCGGCAACAAGAACCACATTAAGACTACACTGCAGAGCATAATGAAGTATAACTATCTGCCCGACTTCGGTCGTCATTTCAACAATATGCGCACTTTCGTCTATGCCAAGGAGGCGGGACTCGTAATGGGCTCGTGGCCAAAAGGGCGGCTCGAAGTGCCATTCCCCTATTTCAACGAGGCTATGACAGGATTTGAGTATTGTGCCGCAGTGGGCATGATGTACGAAGGCCTCACCTCCGACGGATTGAAATGCTTCAAGGCAGTGCGCGACAGGTTTGACGGTTCAAAGCGTAATCCTTTCAACGAGCCTGAGTGCGGACATCACTATGCACGCGCTATGGCAAGCTGGGCCGCTGTTATCGCATTAAGCGACTTCCATTATTCGGGAGTCAACCACACCATGTCGTTCACATCTGCACCAGGCAACTATTTCTGGAGCAACGGCTATGCATGGGGCACATGCCAAATAGAAAGTGGAAAAGTAAGCCTCAGCGTAATACACGGTAAGCTAAATCTCGACAAACTTACTATCGGCGACAAGACGCTGAAAGTGAAAAAGACCATCGAAAACGAAACATTCACAACAAATATCTAATAGATTATGAAAAAGATAATCAGCCACTGTTTACTCATCGCATGCCTTATCATCACTGCATGCACAAATCAGACAACCATAAAAACAGACAAAAATAACATGCAAGACTGGAAAACAACATTAGAAGAAAAACTCCCACTCTTGGGACATCGCAACTGGATAGTAATCACCGACATGGCCTACCCTCTGCAGTCTAATCCCGGCATTACCACCCTTATGGCCACCGAGAGCTACCACGAGGTGATTGCCAAGGTGAACGAGATGATAGGCAAGGCACCGCATGTGTTTGCACACATCTATCAAGACAGCGAGCAGGAGCGGCTGTCGGAACAACTCGCTCCCGGATGGGACAAATACAAGAAGCAGCTTCAAGAGGCTCTCAACCCTAGCGATGTCACAATGATTCCTCACGAGAAACTCATCAAAAAGCTCGACGAAGCAGCGAAGCTCTATCAGGTGGTAATTATTAAAACCGACATGACAATACCTTACACAACCACCTTCTTCGAGCTCGACTGTAAGTATTGGGATGCCGACCGAGAGGCTGCAATCAGGAAATAAGCAATACTAATTCTACAAAAAAAAAAATCTCTGGCAATACGTTGTCAGGGATTTTTTCATATTATATGCGTGTACCTTATATTATTTAACGCGACTGAGCGTAAATTTTGTTTTCGCATCCAACTTACCATAGAGATATTTCCCGTCGCTGCTTATGCGCAGTGTATCTCTTTCTTTTCCTTCATCTACAAAAATCATATCGCCTTTTACCACATATTTCGCCTTCTCCGACTTCGGTGCCATTGCGAGCGCAGCCTTCATTGCCTTACGCTTCAGCCAACTGACCCCAGCAGCCTTCAACGCCTCGTCGCTTATCTTCATACTCATGCGCATCACCATCTCAGTGGCGCTTTTGAATTCTACACCGACGCTGGTCGACATACCCTTCTTCATAGCCTCCATTATCTTACGGGCCTCAATTATCTCCTCATCGAGCTTGGCCAACTCCTCTGCCGTCAATTTCCCGCCCTTTTTCTTTTCTGCCTTTTCCAGAGCCTCCGCCTTAGCCTTATCAATATCAGCATCGGCATTCTTCAAAGCCTTGTTCATCTCGTCGGCAAGGATATTCTTATTCTCATACACACGACCAACCAGGTTTGTCTGTGCAATACTCGTTGAAACGCTACACACCATAACGGCTGCCAACGCAAATAATCTAATCAGTTTCATTGTTGTTGAAAATTATGAATGTTTATTACTCGAAAACAATACTATTCGCTTGCAAAGTTAGTGCAAACCGAGCACAGAACAAAATAAATTTATTTATTTTTTGTCGAGGTGCAGCCTAACTTCACAGAGCGAAGCGATGTAAAGTTAGTGCAAACCGAGCACAGAACAAAATAAATTTATTTATTTTTTTGCCGAAGCGCAACGTAATTTCAAAAAACGAAGCAATGTAAAATAAGTACATACTATTATTCTCGAACAAATAATTTTGCTAGCAAAATTTCGAATAAAGAGGCTCTTTAATCGCAATAAAGTGCCCAGTTAATGAAAATTTTGCTAGCAAAATTTTCCGTTTGCAATACATAGGCTTAAAATAAGGCATTTGCTGAAGGTCGGCAAATGTCAATAAAGCCATAAACGAAAATAAACTCCGCCGAAAACACATCAGTTTCGAGAAAAAGATGTATCTTTCCAACTTGCGGTTGAAGAACCGAAGGTCACCGTTTCGAGCGAAGCGTAGAAGGGAAGGTAATGTTTAGGCTGCACCTCGACATTAAAAATAAATAAATTTATTAAAAATAAATAAATTTATTTTGTACTGTGCTCGGTTTGCACTAACTTTGCGATGTCAACCTTTTTATATATTATTTCGACATCTGATATCTTAACTTTTTAAAATCATAACTTAAAACCAAAGCCATGACCACAAGAAGAGAATTTCTGCGCCAGTCGGCTGCAGCAGTGACTGCAGGACTGCTATTGCCACGCTCACTAAGTGCATTCACGCTCTCAGGCAAACGCGTCAGCCCGAGCGATCAGCTTAACGTGGCGCTCGTAGGATGCAAAAACATGGGCTGGTATGACCTGACCGACATCATGCAGTGCAAAGGAGTGAAATGCATCGGACTGTGCGACGTAGATAAAAACATCCTCGACGACAAGGCTGCAGAGGCTGAAAAGCGATGGGGGTATCGTGTCGATACCTACACCGACTATCGCCGGCTGCTCGAGCGCAAGGATCTCGACGCTGTCATCGTTGGCACGCCCGACCACTGGCACTGCCTGATGATGACCGATGCCTGCTCGGCAGGGAAGGATGTCTATGTGGAGAAGCCTATTGCGAACAGCATTGCCGAGTGCGACGCGATGGTGCTGGCAGCGAAGCGCTACGGCCGCGTGGTGCAGGTGGGACAGCAGCAACGCAGCTGTGAGCTGTGGCAGAGGATGAAGAAGATAGTGGACAGTGGCGAGCTGGGACGTGTGGCACGCGTGAACGTGTGGGCAAACTTCCGATATGCTGCCATACTGAATCCTGCTCAGAATGGCCCCGTGCCTGAGGGCGTGGACTTCCAGATGTGGCTCGGCCCGGCCCCCGACCGGACGTTCAACCGCTCGCGCTTCCACGGGTCGTGGCGGATGTTCTGGGACTACGGCGGCGGACTGATGACGGACTGGGGCGTGCATCTGCTCGACATGGCGCTGTGGGGGATGAACGTGAAGGGCATGCCGCAACGGGTGATGGCGGCGGGAGGTAACAATGCTTATCCCGACAACTTTGCCGAGACATTCGACACGCTGCAGGTGATATATGAGTTCGACGGATTTAATATCTGTTGGAGCAATGTCACAATAGAATCAGGACCTTACGGGAAGAACTATGGTGTGGAGTTCAAGGGTACGGAGGGCACTCTCGTCGTCAACCGCGAGGGCATGGTGCTCTATCCTCAGGACAAGGGCAGGGAGCAGCAGGAGTGGCGCCCGACGAACGACTCTCACCTCGCACACACACTCGACTTCATCCGCTGCGTACGCGAACGGCGCTTCGACATGGCTTGCCCGATAGAGAACGGCAGTCTGTGTGCAAAGTATGCTCACATGGGTAACATCGCTGCTCGCACACGCCAGATGCTCACGTACGACGACGTGCATCACACTTTCCACAACCGCCAGGCCGACAAACATATAGAAAAGGCTTACCGCAAACCGTGGAAGATGCCAAAGTGGAAGTAGGAAAGTTTTAAGTTTTAAGTTTTAAGTTTTGAGTTTTAAGTTTTTGGTTTTAACTTAAGTTTCGTAGGTACTCAACTTCAGGAGTTAATGGGAGTTATCGGGAGTTAGTGGTCTTCGACCACGGGAGTTAGCAGACATATGCAAGTCTATTGTCCGTTAACTTCAGCGAGCGCAGTGAGCTAACTCCCATTAACTCCTGAAGTTGAGCACTTCCGAAACTTCAAAGTTTTAAGTTTTCAGTTTTTAAACGTGACCCTCATTGGTTCGGTATTGCGCATATGGCGTGCGATGTCGGCCTGTGGTATTGTCACCTTGCCTTCAAGGAACTCAGGTATGTTATAGGAGTACATCAGGCTGGAATAGAACTTTCGGGGATTCCGCTGTGGGAGCATGAATGGCTTGTGGGCATGTCCGTCGGCGTCGACATAGGTGAAGAAGGGTCGTGTGTAGATACCGTCGACCCTGCGGCTGCTGAACACCATCCACCGGTTGTTGCTGCTCCAGGAGTGATAGCTCTCGCTCTGCTGGCTGTTGACATCATCGAGCATCTGCATTTGCCCCGTGGAGAGGTCGAGCATGCATAGGTCGGCATCGCGCTGCCAGATGGAGAAGTTGCCATACCGATGAAGGGTGAAGCAGAGGTAGCGTCCGTCGGGAGAGACGCGGGGGAACGACACACTCATCTTCGTCTGACGTGCATTGTAGAGCGTGTCGACTTTTTCTCCAAATGTTCCTTTCTCTGCGTCGAAGTCGATGCGGCAGAGGCTGTAGTGGGTGTCGAGGTATCGCTCGGGCATGGGCGCCACTGAGTCGGCTGAGCAGAAATATATGCTCTTCCCATCGGGGGAGAAGGCGGGGAATGTCTCGAATGCCTTCGACGACGACAGCTGTGGGCACGTCGTTATCTCGTGGGTGCGGATGTTGTAGACGACTACGTCCGACTCGAAGTCGTAGACCTCCATGTAGTTCTCGTTGTGCATGAAGTTGACGAGTCGGGTCTGGTTGGTGGAGAAAGCCACATAGTCGGCGGTGGGATGCCAGAAGCCGTATACGAGCGGAGTGATGGTCTGGTCGGTCTTGGTGTTCAGTTTTTCTATCTTCTCACTGTCGGCATAGACCATACCTCCGTGGCGGTTGCGAGCATGGAAGATGAGTCGCTCAGGGCTGCGCTGCTGGAAGAGGTGACAGTTGACGCAGTTGTAGGTGGTAAGCTTGTTTTCAAAGATTGGCGTCTGTTCGAAATTCTCTACGCAACGCTGATAGATGCCCATCTTTTTCCATACGATATATCCTGGTGCAATGAGCCGATAGGCGATGTAGGGATCTACCTTGTCGGCTACGACATTGACGTGGAACGGCTTCATCGCCATCCATCCATCTTTGTCTTTCCTGACGACGGTGAATGTGAGCGCCGTTCCATGCGAGGCTTCGAGCATCTTGCGCCACTTGCGCTGGGGGATATCGAAACTTCCATTGTCGCCCTTCACGGTGATTGTATGCCCGCCGGCTTCAATCTTGAGTCGCGTCGGTATGCCCTCAGCATTGTTCAGCGCAAAGTTGAGCGGCGCTATATTTACGGGAATAGTCACTTCTTTATAGTCGGGGAAGATGTCGGGTTCTTCGTCTACGCTGCCTGCAATCTTCACATCGCCGCCACAGGAGAAGAGAAGGGATGCTGAGAGGAAGAGGGTGAAAAATAAAAAGTGCTTTTTCATACGTTAAGTGAATAATACCAGTATGTGTTTTGGAATTTCTGTTCAAACATTGCCTCGGCCGCTGCATCGCCGCTCTGCACATCAAGGAACATCTGCTGGAAGTCTTTATATCGGTCGATAATCTCTTGGCTCACGCCGTGGCTCAGGCAATAGTCTGCTGGATTCTGCTCCACAAGTGCTTCCTGCAGGAGCACCGGCACCGTCGGCATGACGGGAGTGGCATAGTATTTCTCTACGAATTTGCAAGTATCCTCAGCATCTCTCGACAACAGAAGGAATGCCACGGCATATTCGAAGACAGCACGGTCGGGGGTACCCCCGTCAAGGATATTGAGCAGGTCGACATACACGCCACGCGACATGATGTCGGGCGACTCCCGAGGGAGATCCTTGCGCTTCAACCCCAGCTCGGGATCAGCTTCCACGGCAGCATCGTTGTAGAGGAATTTCTCATACCGCCTTGCCCAGTCGGCATAGCCCCATGTCTTCTTGAGCATATTCAGATAGCGTTCTGCTATCGGATAGTCACCATACACGATATTTGTCTTTGCCAGCATCTGGGCTATGGTGGGGTTTCCATATTGGAAAGCCACCGAAGCATCGAACGCCTTGTTGCGGGCCACGGCAATATTACCCATCTGATAGAAAATGTGGGGCGAGGCGACAAAAGTCTCAATACTCATCTCAGCATATTCGCCCTGCACCATCAGAGTGTTGACACCCTGTTGAGGGAAAGCGAAGAGATTATCGAGCAGACGGCCCTGATGAGAGAGCGCAAGGTTGCAATAATTGGCTATCAGATAGCTGTTGAGGCGCAAATACTTGCTGTTGAGTATCTCATCCCACTGTCCCGTAGCAACATAATGCTGTATCTCAATGACCGGGAAAATCAGGTCCTTCTTCCTCGTTATATTTGCAGAGCGTATAAAGAGCCATGCCACCACCACAAACAGCACTGCGGCGATAGCGACGTCGATCGTGGCGTTCAACTTTGGCAGGCGACTGATGACAAATGCCGCCAGCAACACTGCGACAAGAGCGATCCACGATATGTAATGCCTGAACACAGGCTTGAGTATAGGCTCATAGTGAAAATCGGGGAGCAGTGCAAAGCGCTCCGACTCGAGCCGGCCATTCGATACCAGCCAGAAGCCCGCAAGCAACACCAATGCCAACGGAAGAACCTGGAAATACCACTTCTCGGCTTTGGTGAATATGTCATACAGCAACACCATCACGGCAAAGAGGAGCCCCACTGGGCCCATTGATATGTAGACAGCCAGCGACAGCACGACCGACAAGGCTATCCGCCAATGCCAACGACCACTCAGCCGCTCCGCCATGGCAGTATACAGCCAGAAACATGCCACCATCAAGGTCATGGCTATAAAGCCATCGTATCCATAGTTGAAATCGAAAAGCGACTCCACCTGATACAGCAACGGCATGAAACAAAGGGCAAGGAGTATCAGCGACTTACTGAATCGACGCAACGCCTTACACAGCATCAGCGACATAAGCACTCCGGTGATAGCTGTCAGAAGAGGACCTGCCAACTGAAGGGAGAAGAACTGGACCATGAACTGTGCCACAAACAACGACAATCCTCCCAATGAGAAATAGCGGTCGGCAATGAAGTCGCCATCGAAGAGAAACATCTGTTGCTGCTCCCTTTGGAAGAACAGGAAGCGTTGGGTCACGTCGAGGTGGTAGGTAAGGAACGCTATCGCCAACAAACAGAATAACAAAGGCAATAATCTAAATATCGTTTTCATCTCTAAAGCAAGATTGTTTTGCGTTTAACAATGCAAAATTATTCATTTTCCACAAAAGGACCAAAGCATAAAGCAAAAAAACATGAACTATGAACTGCTACATCCTCCACGCCACGCCGAACTGAACGACGAAATGATCGGCCGGGGCATTCAGGCTGATGTCGGTGGCTATGTCGAGCTGGAGATTGTCACCTATTTGGTAGGATAGCCCGGTCTCTAACCAGCTGGTGTGCCCGTTGCCAAAATGGTTATATTCTTCAACAAACAGCCCGAGATTGTCTGTTGCTTGAAAGCTGAGGCATGCTCCGAGGAAAACCGTGCAGTCGGAGTCGTTGTCGTCCCAATCGAGTCCGACATCACATCCGAGGCTCCAGCGATGGCTGATGGCGGTATCGAACAGGGCGTGCAGCTGTCCGCCGACACGGCGATGCTCGCCATCGACCCGCTTGCCATAGGGAACCGCGACGTCGCCAAGCAGTGATATTGCGGGCAGCAGCCCCCGGCCTCCGAACATATTGATTTTTGTACCAATCGCTATCGAGCCGTACAGTGCATCGCCGTCGGCGTGCGTGCTATAGATGTCGTTCTGCAGTCGTAGCTCGGCAAACTTCGCCATGCCATATCTGAGCAACGACGTGTTCAATGTCCATGTGTGCTCGGTGGGTGCGCTGCTCTTATCACGTTCGTATCCCGCGCCTGTCTCCCATTGCAGCCTTCCCACGGGCATCACGTCGGTACCCGTGGTAGCGCCAGGGCGGTCGGCACTGAACTCCTCCTCCTGTGCCAATATAGTAGAGGGCAGCAGGGTGAAAATGAAAAGTATCTTCCAAAAATTCATTTTGCTCGTTTTAAGTATGGTTTGCCCTTCTTCCATCCGACTTCTTCCTGTGTGAGCAGCCATGTTTTTCCATTATCGTTGTTGCCCTGATAGAAGAGATACGTCTTCCCGTCGGTGTCTTTAAAGATGTGTGGGTGGCCCGACTCCGAACTGTTCCACTCTCCTTCTCTGCCATTGGGCTTGAACGGAACTGCCGACATTCGCTTGAAGTGGACACCATCCTTACTCACAGCCACTCCAATCTGCTGGGGTGCATTATTGTAAGAGCCGGCATAGAACATATACATGGTCTTACCCTTCACGTAGACCGACGGCCCCTCAATACACTCGCCCTCCCAGTCGAGCACTGGATAGAGAATACTCTCGTCGGCAGCCAAATGCCATGAACTGCGAGAGAAGTCGGAGTCCTTGTCGGCAACGGCCACGCCGAGCTTCTGTATCTTAAACTCGGGGTCGCGTGTGGCGAAATAGAGGAAATACTTCCCACGGAACTTCACCACCTCGGCATCGATAGCCCTGCCGCACGACCACGCCGACTCATCAGGGCGGAAGATAGGATTAGTTGCGTCGCGGACAAAAGTGATGCCATCCTTCGACACTGCATGGCAAATGGCGTCGTGGCGGCGATTGCCGTAGGTTTGATAGAAGAGATGAACCTCACCATCTCTCACCAACGCACATGGAGCGCACAACCCCCGCAGCTCGTAATCGGCTGCAGGGGTTATCTCATTCACTTTATTCCATTTTATAAGGTCGCTACTCTCGGCAATGCCGATATTCCAACCCTCATTCTTGTTCCAGTTGTGCGGAGGTATGGAATAATACATCAAGTACCTGTCGCCGAACCTCACCACATGGGGGTCTTTCGAGTATGGGCGGCCTAAGCGAGAGGTGTCGCCATACTTCATGCTACTGTCTGCTGCATTGCGGTTGGCGATGGTAGTCTTTATCAACTCCACCTCAGCAGGATCGTAGGGAGTGAAGTCGCCCTTGAATATATCGTGCTGCCATTTGCCTTTATACTCGCCATTCTCTGGTCGATGGCCCCATGGCAGGTGAGTCTGCGTCTTTCCGTTCACCAGTCCCCACGCCATGCATCCTATGTTCGACTGGCAGAACATGGGCAGTATGTCGGCGAATGTCGATCCCATAGGGCGGTTCATCCATTCGGTGCATACCACTGGGCGGCCTTTTTCCGTCATACGAAGCACCTCCTGTTGCGTGCGTTCCTTATTAGAATAACAATGGAAGGTGATAAAGTCGGAATTATCGCTAAGGAAATCATCCAGCTCCTTATTCCCATTCCACAACCCCGACGTAATAGGCTGCGACGGATTCACGCTGCGCGCCCAACGGAACACTTTCCTCAACAGCACCCAGCTATAATTTTTCAGCCTCGAATTCGTAGGCTCATTGTAGAGGTCCCACGCCAATATGCGTTTGTCGTTGGCATAGCGACGCATCACGTCGGTGACATACTTCTCCAGCTTCACGTGCTGCCGCTCATCGGCAAGAATGGTATATCCCGGCGATGGCGACCATGCCCAGGCATACCAACCCACAACGGGCTCACCCTGATGACCGATGACAGGATCGGTGTTCACGCCAAACGTGCAGTCGTCGAAGAATATCGGCATCACACGAATGCCGTGGCGCGAGCAGATGTCGAGAAACTTGTCGAACGTGCGCAGGAAGTACTTCGCATCGTCGGCATAGACGGCATGCTGCAACACCACCCTCACGCAGTTCATACCCATGTCTTCCATCAACTGCAGCTCCTTGTCGATTACCTTCGGCGAGAAACTCGTCTTGTCCCACATGGCAGTATAGTTGACAGCATTGGCAGGGATGTAGTTCACCCCGCACAGCCACGGCTGTTCCCTATACCATGTCCACACACGTTCCTTACTCCAACGGCCCTCCTGGGCAAATACCGACATAGCGATGAGCAATGCCGCAAACATAGAAAATGTCTTTTTCATTCTCAAAAAATAAATGATAAGTTTTCACTACTGTCCAAAGAAATTTTTCCATAAGGTCAACTGACCATTATCGGAGTCATTCTGAGGATGTTTTGGTTTAACAAATAGCTCGCCTAAGGGTTTCCTCTCAAAGAGTACTTTCCCTATGGCAGCCGATAAAATATAAAGGTCTTGATCGACATGATACACTTTCTTGGCAAT